>JAITVO010000133.1 GCA_031285765.1 Cytophagaceae bacterium
TAATTAATTCACATTATCCTGCATCGGCAATGGGGCATGCCCCATTGTTGCTTCTGTTCGCAAATCAATTTTATTTGAGTACTTACTTATGTGAAATAATTATGAACATCTACTTACCAAATCTTGCGGAGCTTTTGGATTTCGCATTATTTTTAAAATTCTTTGATAGCGATTTTATACAAGCTACTAATTTGTGAAATTAAGTTTTATATTTTTGTTTTCTCTATCTTTTTGTACCTTTGCATCGTTTTTTGCGAATATTCATGTATATAGCTTATGTCAGCAAAAACCCCAATGAGTATAAACCATGTACAAATTTGATATTTCAATAATAGTTCCTCTTTACAATGAGGAAGAATCGCTGCCTGAACTGGCGGAATGGATTCATCGCGTTACTGCCGCAAATAATCTTACGACAGAAATCATTATGGTGGACGACGGCAGCACCGACCATTCATGGGAGATTGTTCAACGACTGGCTAAACAGTATCGCGAAGTGAGAGGCTTACGATTCAGGCGCAATTACGGCAAATCAGCCGCCTTACACTGCGGATTTCAGGAAGCCGAAGGCGAAGTTGTAATTACGATGGACGCCGACTTGCAGGACAGTCCCGACGAAATTCCCGCATTAGTTGCGATGATTCGTAACGAAGAGTACGACTTGGTGAGCGGCTGGAAAAAAGTGCGCCACGACCCCATTGGAAAAACCATTCCCAGCAAGGTTTGGAACTATTTTGCAAGAGTTGTTACAGATATAAAGTTGCACGATTTTAATTGCGGACTGAAGGCTTACAAAAACGAAGTGGTAAAAAACATTGAGATTTACGGCGAAATGCACCGCTACATTCCTGTAATTGCACGACGTGCGGGTTTTGATAAAATAGGCGAAAAACAGGTGACTCACCGCGAACGTAAATACGGCGTTACCAAATTCGGAATCGAACGGTTGCTCAAAGGTTTCCTCGACTTACTTTCAGTAATGTTTATGTCGAAATTCGGCAACCGCCCCATGCACTTGTTTGGAGGCATCGGCACGTTAATGTTCTTTATCGGGTTGGTGTCGGCGCTCTATCTTGGAATCAAAAAACTGTGGTTTGTAGCGCACGCTATTTCGGCGTCACTCGTAACCGACAGCCCCTATTTTTATATCAGCTTAACCTGCATGATTCTTGGCACACAACTATTTTTGGCAGGATTTGTTGCCGAACTGATTGGACGCTCAAGTTCCAACAGAAATAATTATCAGGTAAGGGAAAATGTTGAACAACAAAACTGAATAAATGAATAGTTAAGAGTTCTCAATTCCCCATTCTCAACTCAAAAATAACAGTATAATGACAGATATATATATTCTTTTTGCCGAAGGATTTGAAGAGATTGAAGCACTGATGCCGGCAGACGTTTTGCGCAGAGCAGGAATGAAAACTTTGCTTGTTTCAGCATCCAAAAGTTTGGAAATAAAAGGAGCGCATGGAATTATTGTAAAATGCGACCTGTTTCTTGAGGATATTGACAGCGATAATATGTTGATGCTACTTCTTCCGGGCGGCATGCCCGGAACGCAAAACCTTAAAAACAATCCAAAAGTAATTGAAATGGTGCGGCAATGCGCCAGTGCAGAAAAATGGATAGCAGCTATTTGTGCCGCACCAATGATTTTAGGTGAAATGAATCTCCTCGCAGGACGAAAAGCAACCTGCTATCAGGGTTACGAAAAGTATCTTTTAAATGCCGACATCTTATCCGTTCCGGCAATTACCGACGGGAAAATTATTACAGGCAGAGGAATGGGAACGGCTATGGAATTTTCGCTCGAAATAGTAACTCAATTGCTGGGCGAAGAAAAAGCTATGAAGATGAAAAATGAATTAAGAGTGGAAAATTACTAATTATTTATAAAAAACAAAACAAATAATTTATTACAAAACATGACACGAACATTTTTATTAGTACCATTTTTTATTCTTTTAGCTGTTGCCGGTGGATGCGCACAGAATCCGAAAGATAAAAATGTAATGATTGAAACCAAGTATGGCAACATCGTAATACGTTTGTATAACGATACGCCGCTGCATCGCGACAATTTTTTGAAACTTGTAACCGACGGTTACTACAACGACATCCTGTTTCATCGCGTTATCAACGAATTTATGATACAGGGCGGCGATCCCGATTCAAAAAATGCTCCCGCAGGGAAAATGTTGGGAAATGGCGGTCCCGGCTATCAAGTTAATGCGGAAATTGTTTATCCAAAACATTTTCACAAAAAAGGAGCGTTGGCGGCAGCACGAACAGCCGACCAGATTAATCCGCAACGACAGTCGTCGGGTTCGCAGTTTTATATTGTTCAGGGGAAAATTTATTCCGATGAAGAGTTAAACATGCTTGAACAGTCGATTGCAGGGCGGCAGACACAGGAAATTATGATGAAATACATGGAGCCGCATCGCGAAGAGTTTATGGCGCTTCAAAGCAATAGTGATAACGATGGTATTCGGGCGCTGATGGAGCAAATATCGCAGGAGGCAACCCCCGAAATGGAAGCCGTAGAAGCCTTTAAATTTCCCAACGAAGTGCGTGAGGCGTACAAAACCGTTGGCGGAACACCCCATCTCGACAATGCCTACACTGTTTTTGGAGAAGTAATCGAAGGCTTCGATGTTATTGACACGATTGCAGCCGTTGAAACTGATGAAAAAAACCGTCCGCTGAAAGATGTGGCAATGAAAGTGAAACTGGTTGACGCGAGATAGAACACGGATAACGCGGATTTTTTGCCGATAACACAACTGCACAATATATATGTGTCATTGATTATCCATATAAAAATCCGCGTTATCCGTATTCAAGAATATTTTTTTGAACAATCTCTACAAAACGAAACAAAATGAAACCACAACATTTTCTACTGTTTTTGCCACTCTTGCTTTTTGCGCAAACAAACGCCCAAGAGGCTCAGACGTATGTTTGCATCAAAACCAATATGGGCTCAATGCGCGTTAAACTGCACGGCGACACACCCCTGCACAGAGAAAACTTTCTGAAACTTGTAAACAAGAAACATTTTAACGGCACACTTTTTTATCGCAGCGTCAAAAATTTTGTAATTCAGGGAGGCTCGTCCGATTCGCGCAACGCCCCGCAGGGAAAACATATCGGCTACGGAGAAATGAGCGTTAATATCGATTCGGAATTTCGCGACAACAGGTTTCATAAAAAAGGTGCAATATGTGCACCTCGCCAGCCGCAGGACATCAATCATTTTAAGATGTCCGACATTTCACAGTTTTACATTGTCAAAGGTAGAGTTTATACCCATGAAGAGCTGGACATACTTGAAAAACGAGTGAACAATCCAATAAAAATCCAACTGAAACGACAATATTACGACCCTCATAAAAGTACACTCGACAGCCTGAAAATTACCGACCCGCGAGGCTTCAACACGCTGCTGCGCGATATAAAATCGAAAATAGACTTTGATTATGCTGTTTCGAACTACAAACAATTCACGCCCGAAGAGCGTGAGATTTACACAACCATTGGCGGTTGCCCCGATTTGGACGGCGATTACACTGTTTTTGGCGAAGTTGTTGAGGGCATAGGCGTAATTGATAAAATTGCCGCCATTAAAACCGACAAAAACGACCGTCCGCTGCAAGATGTTGTAATTACAGTTGAGATTTGCAATTGAATGTTGCAAATTTTAAACTTATAAAATTCGGCAACGACTGTAAGTAATCTTTTGTGCAACATGAGTTAATAATACATGTTGTGCAAGTATGAATTTTTATAACGGCGTATTAGGGCGAAATTATCCCTGTGGAACTTTGCAAACGGCATAATCTGATGCTATTTTAATATTACTGATAACAGTATAGTGTTGATTTATGTTGTAATATATTGATGTAATTATGAAATATTGATATTATTTGATTTTTCGATTTTTCGATTTGAAATGAAAGGTAATTTTGCACTCAAAAAAGTGTAAATCCATAAATACCAACAAATGAATTTCCTTTCAATTACTTGATTTTATAAATATATAATTTCTAAAAAATAATTAAACAAAATTTGGTTTGATTCTCGTCTATAACCTTGCCTCATTGTATGGGGCTATGAACAAGTTGAGAGTTGAACTCTTCATTTTCAACTCTCAAACTTTTAATTTTCAACTTTCTCCCGCCACCGCCTCATTTTCCTTATTCTTATCTTTAAATATTTTTTTTTGAAAAATAAAAACGGAAATAATTCCTGCGGATATTGCGGAGTCGGCGATGTTGAACACGGGGCGGAAAAATATAAATGTTTTGCCTGCCAAGCCGAAAGGAAACCATTTTGGATAGATGCCTTCTACGAGGGGAAAGTAGAACATATCGACTACGCGACCGTGCAGAAATGGCGCATAACCTTCACCGATGGGCGTAAAGGTGGCTGCGTGCATGTAGCTTTCGGTGAAAATAAGTCCGTAGAAAACGCTGTCGATAATGTTGCCAATGGCGCCTGCAAATATCAGACTTCCGCAAATCATAAGTCCTGTAGTGGTTTCGGGCTTTCGCAGGGTACGGAACAGCACCCAGCCAATGGCAGCTACGGCAATGATGCGGAAGATGCTTAGAGCTATCTTGCCAAAACGTCCGCCCAATTCCATGCCGAATGCCATGCCGTTGTTTTCAACAAAATGGATAACAAACCAATTGGTAATGCGGTATTCTTCACCTAACATCATGTGGGTTTTTATCCATATTTTTAAAATCTGGTCGATTATCAGCACAGCGGCGATAATCAGGAGCGATTTTGTGAGCTTACTCATAATTGAAAGTTGGATGTTGATTAATTCTCAACTCAAGTTTTACTTCTGGCTGTTTTTTGCGTCGATGCAAAGTGTGGCGTGGGGCACGGCTCGCAATCGTTCTTTGGGAATGAGTTTACCTGTTTCGCGGCATATTCCGTAGGTCTTGTTTTCGATGCGTCCCAGCGCTGCCTGCAAATGCTGTACAAACTTAAGCTGACGCTGTGCAAGTCTGCCCGCTTCTTCTTTTGAAAGAACGGATGCGCCTTCTTCCAGCACTTTGAATGTTGGGGCGGTGTCCTGCGTGTCGTTTCCATCTTCGTGCGTGATGGTGTGTTTCAGCAAATCGTAGTCAGTTTTTGCTTTTTCGAGTTTTGCAAGAATAATTTCCTTAAATTCTTGCAACTCTTCTTCCGAATACCTTGTTTTTTCAGTCATACCTCAAATAGTCTTTAAAGGTTAATTAATTTTTTCGATAGCGATTTTTACAGTTACATTTTCGTCAATTTCAATGTCGGTTCCACTTTCGAGCGCATCGACTAGCTCTGCCGTGTTTGCAAGCGTTTGAGCGCCGATGTAGTCGGCATGTTTTTCAACGGCACAGTTGATTGCATCGTGCCGCGTAATTTTAAGGCGAATACGGTCGGTAACATCCAATCCCGAATCTTTGCGAAGGTTTTGAATCCTGTTTACCAGTTCGCGGGCAACGCCTTCTTCGCGCAACTCTTCGGTGATGGTTACGTCGAGGGCAACGGTGAGTTTTCCGTCGTTGGCAACCAGCCATCCGGGTATGTCTTCGCTGGTGATTTCAACATCATCCAGCGCAAGCTGGATATTTTGTCCCTGCACATAAATATTAAAAACGCCATCCTTTTCGAGCTTGCGAATATCGTCGCCCGAAAATGTGTTTACGATGGCAGCAATTTCTTTCATTAACTTGCCGTATTTGGGTCCCAGCACTTTAAAGTTGGGTTTTATCCGCTTTACAAGAATAACGCTGTCGTCGGTAACGTATTGCAACTCTTTTATATTAACTTCGGTAAGGATAAGATTCTTAACCGCATCAATTTGCTGACGGAAACTTTCGTCCAGCACAGGCACCATTATGCGTTGTAACGGCTGACGCACTTTTATTGCCATTTTGCGGCGCAACGCCAATATCATCGACGATATTTTTTGCGCGTATTCCATCCGCTCTTCGAGTATGGGTGCAATCAGCTGTTCGTTGTGCTTCGGTATCAGCGTTAAATGCACGGACGAGGCTGTGGCTGTGCGGTTGATGTTTAAATCGCCGTAAAGACGCTCCATGTAAAAAGGTGCGATGGGCGCTGCCAGCTGCGCTACGATGATGAGGCTGTGATGCAGCGTTTGGTAAGCCGCAAGTTTGTTGCTGTCGAACTCGCCTACCCAAAAACGTTTGCGGTTGAGGCGCACGTACCAGTTGCTCAGGTTTTCGTTTACAAAATCCTGAATGTTGCGTCCTGCGCGGGTTGGCTCGTAGTTTTCGTAAGCCGAAACCACTTCTTTAATCAGGCTGTTGAGCAGCGAAATTATCCATTGGTCTATTTCGGCACGCTCGCTAACGGGTACTTCGGGTTCGTTACCTGTGTATCCGTCCACATTCGCGTAAAGCGAGAAAAATGAATACGTATTGTAGAGAGTGCCAAAGAATTTGCGTTTTACTTCGTCCACACCTGCAAGGTCGAATTTAAGGTTGTCCCAAGGCTGTGAGTTGGTCATCATGTACCAACGCAACGGGTCGGAGCCGTATTCGTGAATTACCGTGAAAGGATCAACGGCGTTGCCGAGCCGTTTCGACATTTTGTTACCGTTTTTGTCGAGCACCAATCCGTTTGAAATAATATTTTTAAATGCCACCGAATCTGACAGCATGGTCGAAAGCGCATGAAGCGTAAAAAACCATCCGCGCGTTTGGTCAACGCCTTCGGCAATGAAATCGGCGGGATAAACTTCGCGGTTATCGAGCAGTTCTTTGTTCTCGAAAGGATAATGAATCTGTGCGTAAGGCATTGCGCCACTGTCGAACCACACGTCAATCAAATCGGGATCGCGGTACATGGGTGCACCGCTGTCGGTAACCAAAACAATTTCATCCACGTATGGACGGTGAAGGTCAATTTTTTCGTAGTTCGCTTTGCTGAAGTTGCCTGCTATAAATCCTTCAAAAGGATTTGTAGTCATTACGCCTTTGGCGATTGATTTTTCAATTTCGTTAACAAGTTCTTCAATTGAGCCGATGCACCTTTCAACCGAACCATCTTCGGTACGCCAAATAGGAAGCGGTGTTCCCCAAAAGCGGGAGCGGCTCAGGTTCCAGTCCACCAAATTTTCGAGCCATTTGCCAAAGCGCCCCGTGCCTGTTGATTCGGGTTTCCAGTTGATAGTAGCGTTGAGTTCCATCATGCGCTCACGGACAGCGGAGGTACGAATAAACCAGCTGTCCAACGGATAATAAAGCACTGGCTTGTCGGTACGCCAACAGTGTGGATAGTTGTGTACTTGCCGCTCGACCTTAAAAGCGCGGTTTTCTTTTTTGAGCATCACGCAAAGGTCAATGTCGAGCGTGGCGTCGTCGTCGTTAAGATTTTCGTCGTAAGCATTCTTTACAAACCGCCCTGCAAATTCGCTGTACGTGTCCGTGTTTACAAATTCGCGCACATATTCAGGCGAGAGGTCGTTAATTATATAAAATTTACCTGTGCGGTCAACCATCGGCTGACGTTTGCCTTCGCTGTCAATCAGCATCAGTGGCGCAATGCCCGATGTTTTGGCAACACGGTCGTCATCGGCGCCAAAAGTTGGAGCAATGTGTACGATACCTGTACCGTCTTCGATGGTTACAAAATCGCCTGTAATAACACGAAATGCGTCGCCGTCGGGCTTCATCCAAGGAATCAGCTGTTCGTAACGAACGCCAGCCAGCTCGTCGCCGCCATATTCACCCAACAGCCTGAAAGGAATCTTTTTGTCACCATCCGCATAAGCATTAAAATCCAATTCGGCATTCTTTTCGGAAAAGTAATTTGTGTAAAGTTCTTTCGCCAAAATAACCGTAACGGGCTGGTATGTATATGGATTGTATGTTTTTATTTTAACGTAACGAATTTTTGTGCCGACAGCCAGCGCGGTGTTTGAGGGTAGTGTCCAAGGCGTGGTTGTCCATGCAAGGAAATAAAGGTCGGTATCAATATCAGTAAATAAAAATGCGCTTTGCGCATTGCGAATCACCTTAAACTGTGCCACGCAGGTAGTATCTTTCACATCACGATAACACCCGGGCTGATTGAGTTCGTGCGTACTTAAACCTGTTCCCGCAGCAGGCGAATAGGGCTGAATGGTGTAGCCTTTGTACAGCATACCTTTATTATAAAGCTGCTTGAGCATCCACCACAGCGTTTCGATGTAGCTGTTTTTGTAGGTGATGTACGGGTCGTGAAGGTCAACCCAATAGCCCATGATGTCGGTGAGTTCTTCCCACACGTCAGTATATTTCATCACGTCCTTACGGCACGCGCTGTTGTATTCTGATACGGATATTTTTTTGCCGATGTCTTCTTTGGTAATGCCAAGCGCTTTTTCTACGCTAAGTTCAACGGGCAATCCATGCGTATCCCATCCCGCCTTGCGGTGAACAAGATATCCCTGTTGCGTTTTGTAACGGCAAATCACATCTTTAATGGCACGCGACAATACATGATGAATGCCCGGCATTCCGTTAGCCGATGGCGGACCCTCGTAAAACACGTATGACGGACACCCTTCGCGTTGCCGCAGGCTTTCGCCAAAGGTGTCGTTATTTTTCCACTCCTTTAATATTTCCTTGTTTACCAAGGCTAAATCAAGTCCCTTATATTCGGAAAATTTCATACTCATCGTTCTTAATCTGTATTTGTGCGGGTTGCACTGTCAACCTCGCTGAAAAAAATCGCACAAAGATAAGTGATGGGAGTTTTAAATGCAAACGAAAAATGATGATAAAGTAATTCTTGTATCATGTTTTTTTAATTAACAAAGGCAACTGTGTGAATTAACGGATGTTAAATAACTGTGAAGACTGCTGATAAGGAAAAATAGTTGCTCGTTTGTTTGTCTAACATGGATGGTATTTCTTAATTCATGATACGCAAAACTCTCAGATGATACGAATTTTTGCGGATGATTTTATGTATATAAAATTGCTAAGTACAGTGAGCAAAATTAATTCATGTTATTTTTGATGGGCTAAATCCTGTTAGGGATTAGCGGTTGGTTGCTTCCATTAAAGGCGTAGCGCTGATAAATACGGTATCAGTTCTGGTTGCTACGCAAAATTTCAGGCAATTTGAAATCATCCGTCAGTTCGCCTATTATGTGAGAATGTTATCCTTTGGCAGGCAATCAGGGACAAGTACAAATTGCAAAACAAAAGTCAGTCATTTGGCAAATAAAAAGATAAAAACACTGCCGACACAGGCTGCCCAGTGCGCCCAGTGCGCCATCAGGCACGACCAGAATATAAAAGCTATTATGAGCGAAAATTAGCGAAATATAAAAACAATTTGTCGAAAGTGTTCTCGGAAAAGTAGATGGCAACATTGAGAAAATGCTCAAGAAAATAATCTCTTTTTTTAAAAGTTTTCGCCCCCTGCTCCCCTTTTGATGCTTTGTCGGGTCAACCAGAATTGAGTATTAAGCCCGAAGCAACTGAGCAAAGTTTGCAGGAAATATTTTCGTACCTGAAGCAGTCGGATAAAAGGTGTTACATTGCCATTGACGAATTTCAGCAAGTATCAGATTATTCTGAAAAAGGGACGGAAGCTTTGTTGCGTTCGTATATACACTTCGTTACGCTCTTTCGCCAAAATGCTCATTTACTTTAGTAAGCTCCGCTTTTGTTTCAGTCGCAAGCCTCGAAAAATCTAATTTTTAGAAGTTCCCTAAAGATAAATGAGGATTATAATCGAAGTATTTTATCACAGTGATTATTTTGAATTCAAAGAACCAAAAATAAAAGATAATTTTTCCGAAGATGTCTATTTATTGTTTTTTTAGGTGTCTTTTCAAAGTTGTAAAAAAAACAAGACTTGCGTAACATGAGCTAATAACCTGAGGTTTGAATAAGTATCTTTTAATCAATTGACTTCTATCAATATATCATTTTTGCTCAATTAGACATACTAAAAGCTGGTGTTCTGTAAACAGTAGAGCATTTATTTTGATTGAGAATATGAGTTTTCAGATTAATGATGAAAAATTGCAATTGATTTTTTTGCGTCTAACAATCATATAATGATTCTTGCTTACCCAAAATTCAGGTTACTAAGATATTTAATGTTCATTTCAAACTCCACACCGCTCCATCCTTGCCATCCTTAACGGTGATGCCCGCTTCGTTGAGGCGGGCACGCAAACGGTCCGATGCCGCCCACTCCTTTCGGTCTTTGGCGTCTTTGCGGATGTCGAGAATAATCTCCATCAACTTTGCCGTAATATCGGAGTCATTTTGCGATTGTTGTTCCGAAGTCAGTCCGAGAATGTCTTCGGCAAAGAGGCGCATCAGCCGGTTGAGCTCGTTCAGGTCGTTTTCGGACAAGGCAACCTTGCCGTCGAGTGCCGAATTGATGACTTTTACCGCATCGAAAAGATGTGCAATGAGAATGGGACTGTTTAAATCGTCGTCGAGCGCTTCGTAGCAATGGTTACGGAAGGCGTTGACATCGAAGCCCTGCGTTGTGGCTTCGGGTTTTATTCTGCCAATACCCGACAAGCCTTCAACGAGGCGTTGCAACCCGCGTTCGGCAGAGAGTAGCGCATCGTTAGAGAAATCGACCGTGCTGCGGTAGTGCGCCTGAAGTATAAAGAAGCGAATGGTCATGGGCGACCACGCCTTATTGAGCAAGCGGTGATTGCCCGTAAAAAATTCTTCGAGTGTAATGAAGTTACCCAGCGATTTGCCCATCTTTTGTCCGTTGATGGTAATCATGTTGTTGTGCATCCAATATTTGGCTGGCGATTTGCCGTAAGCAACGGTTGCCTGTGCAATTTCACACTCGTGGTGAGGGAAGAGCAAATCCATGCCGCCGCCGTGAATGTCGAATATTTCGCCCAAGTAGCGGGTGCTCATGGCTGTACATTCAAGATGCCATCCGGGGAAACCCACGCTGTACTTCGATTTCCATCGCATAATATGCACGGGACTTGCCTTTTTCCACAAAGCGAAGTCGTAACTGTTGCGTTTCTCTGTTTGCCCGTCAAGCTCGCGGGTTGTATTCAGCAAATCTTCGAGCACGCGCCCCGAAAGAATGCCGTAACGGTGTTCGCGGTTGTATTTTTCAACATCGAAATAAACCGAACCGTTGCTTTCGTAGGCATAACCTTTTTCCATAATGGTATCCACAAGCTGAAGCTGCTCAATGATGTGCCCCGACGCATGCGGCTCAATGGATGGCGAGTTTACGTTGAGCGCGTTCATAAAAGTGTGATAGCGTTCGGTGTAATAATGGGCTACTTCCATCGGTTCCAGCTGCTCTACGCGAGCCTTGCGGACAATTTTGTCCTCGCCCTCGTCGGCGTCGTTTTCAAGATGCCCCACATCGGTAATGTTACGCACGTAGCGAACTTTATAGCCCAGATGTTTGAGGTAACGAAAGAGCAAATCGTAAGTAATTGCGGGACGTGCGTGCCCCAGATGCGGGTCGCCGTAAACCGTAGGTCCGCAAACGTACATACCCGCAAAGGGCGGATTGATAGGTGCAAATGTTTCCTTTTCGCGCGATAGCGTGTTGAATATTTTCAGATTATTTTCCATTGTTTTGTGATATTTATTGTATAGATGCATTGTCAAGCGTCTATACATATTTATAAGATCATGCTATTCATGCAAATCAGCAGTTTGTTTTGGGTTAAAGCCTCTGTTTTACACCTTTCACCCGTTGGCTTTAGTCAACGGCAACGAATAAATGGCATAATTCCGAATAATTACTGTCAACTTTAGCTGACAATAAAGGGGAATCCACATTTAAGGGCTTTAGCCCAAAGCATGGAAACAGATTTCGACTTCTGATTCGCATTATCCTTTAATTTTGCGTAACAGAATTTACTTTTACCACTTTCCCGTTTTCGTAGATGCGTACCTGACGGGCTTTTCCATCTTCGTCGTAAATATATTTTTCGCCATTAATCAGTTTCCCGTCTTCGTAATAGCCTTTTTCGTCCACCTGCAAGTCTAATCGGTAAACGGTGTGATAGCCTGTTCCCTGAAATTCGGAATAACTCTTATAGGATGGCTGTTTTTTGGGCAGGTCGTCGCCTTCAAGAGTTTCGGCATAACCACCGTTTTTGTAAACGCGGTTCTGCACAAGCTTTCCCGACGAATCGTAAACCTCAACGCCCGTTTTCACCTGTCCATTTGCCCACTGTCCGCGATATTTGATGTTGCCGTTTTCGTAGTAATACTTCTGTTCGCCCTCGCGTTTTCCACTGTTGTTGTAATGCCACTCGTAAGCCCGTTGTCCGTTGGAAAAATAGTAGTTGTAATCGCCCACCCAGCACGACTCGTTCCAGTTTCCTTCTTCGCGCAGCGTGCCGTCGGCGTAGTACATTTTAGCATGACCTCTGGCGACACCATCCACGTAAGTGATTTCGTGCTTCAGTTTTCCGTCGGCAAAGTAGCCTTTCCAAACGCCTGTTTTTTTGTTGTTTAGATAGCTGCCCTCTTCCTCTTTTGTTTTTCCGTCCTTAGCGAAATGAATCCACGCACCTGTTTTCTGCCCCTGCTTGTCTGTTTGGTTAACAGCATTCTGTGCATTACTGTTCAACGCAAAAGCAAATGCTGACACAAACAGGATGATAATAATACGGTTTGTCATTTTATTCAATTTTTATCGGGCACAAAGATAATGAATTGAATAAACCGAATAATAATAATTTGAATTATTGATGTTTTTTTTGTTGAATGGATTTCTTCGGTAAATGAATTGATGATTTTGGATAGAATCGTTCATAGTATATCTTTCGTCTGTCCGCTGAACCACAATGTCGTCAAATTAAGGCGTTTCACATGCTTATTGAGACTGTGCAAAAAGTATTTTGAACGCAGATGATGTGGATAACACGATTATTAACTGATGTTACGCACTGTTTTTTTTTGAATGTGAGAATGCAATATTACAATGGACTTCTTCGGAAAATAGCGACAGGATGTTTTATTTACACCCGCCATCTCATCGCTTTCGCGGATATTCTACCATTCCTTTTGACAATGAGGCATGCCCCATTGCTGCTGATGCCGCATCTCTATTAACAAGGGGATTAATCCCCTTGTCAGGATGAACGGTTGAGCAGGTGTAAATGTGCGTTTCAATACTATTTTCCGAAGAAGTCT
>JAITVO010000171.1 GCA_031285765.1 Cytophagaceae bacterium
CCGGCGGGAACAATCTCAGTGTAGGGCTTCCAATGATCTGCCATGACCGGGACGACGGCGAGTTTTCCGACACTGCCCCACAGCTTCAATCCGGTTTTCGTTCCTTGATTGCCGACCTCGAAATCAACGTACTGCCGGTCGTTTCGACTGATACAAGTCCAAAACTGTCGACAGCTTTTTTCGACCGACATATGTGTGCAATTCATCCAACTCCATCACTTCCACCGGTTTGTCATTGGTAACAGCTTCGACTTGGGTGCCGAATTTTCTGATCCAGTGATACTCCGACACGTGGCTGACGTTCAAAATGCGGCCGATCTAACGAAAACCAAGCCTTCCAAATATATTTGCAAGGCTTGACGTTTTGTGCTCTGACTGCGTTAGGTTGACTTCATTGACACGGTGTAAGTCCGACCGCAATTTTTGCATCTGTGACGCTGAACTCCTTGAATTTTACCGCTTTTAACATGGTGCAAACTACCGCAACGGAAACAATCCAATCCATATTGTTTTTGACTACAAAACTACACAAAAGATACCTAACTAACAACCCCAAGAATTTATTCCTGCGGAAAAACATTTGCAGACAAAAGCCGAAACATATACTATTGAAAGCTATAATAGTCGAATCAGACATTATTTGGCGAAATTTAAGAGAAAAACAAAATGTTATAACAAGTTCGAATATATGATAATCAAATCTTTAAGATTATTAATGATGAAACTTAATAATGCAATGATATATTAAATTAACAATGCCAAAAATGTAACTCTTGTAATTTTGTTAGTTCTCTTTCATTATACTCAGGATAATAGTCTAATAAGGTATTGTTGAAAATATCTAAAATGCTGCATATCAATTTTATTAAAGTTCGTACTGCTTCAAATGAAGAGCGTCATATTTTTCATTATACGGGGTGAGTCTGACTTTTGACATTCTGTCTGCAACTTTACAGCATCTTCCAATTTAATTTCTATTGTTACCATATCTTTTTTGTTACAAAGATAATGCTTATGCCTTCTGCACTATGCAAAATTATTTACCAAGTTTAGTATATACGCTTGGTTTCATTTTCCGCTCATCATATCTTTGTTTTCCAACAAAAAAACCTGCCCATTACTGAGCAGGTTTCTCCAATTAATCAATTATTTAATTATTCACAACAATTCATTTTAGTTATTCAACGAATAACGACGGAAAGTTGTAACCGTCAGGTCTTTGTTTTGCTGTTTCAAATACTCGCGAACAGTAATTTTTCCGTCTTTAACAAAAGTTTGTTCGAGTAGCGTACTGTCTTTGAAAAATTTGCTGAGACGTCCCTGTGCAATTTTATCAAGCATTGCTTCGGGTTTACCTTCGAGGCGAGCCTGTTCTTTTCCGATTTCCAGCTCTTTTTCGATAACTTCCTGCGGAACCGAATCTGAATCAACTGAAACAGGACTCATAGCAGCAACCTGCATTGCAACGTCGCGAGCCACCTGATAATCGACGTCGGCACGATTAAATCCTACCAGCGTTGCCAGTTTGTTGCCCGGATGAATGTACGAAACAACATATTCGGCTTCAACAACATCGAAGTAGGGTAATTCCAGTTTTTCGCCAGTTACACCAATCTGTTCAACTACAACGTCTTTCACAGGAATGCCGTTCATCTGAAGTTCTTTCAGTTCGTCGAGCGATTTTGCGCCGTTCAATCCCAAATTGAGAATAGATTGGGTGAGGGCAACAAAGTTTTCGTTTTTGGCAACAAAATCGGTTTCGCAGTTCAGCACAACAATAGCACCTTTTTTGTTTCCTTCGGCAACCATCGACAACACTGCGCCTTCCGTAGCTTCGCGGTCGGCTCTTTTATTGGCGATGGCTTGTCCTTTTTTACGGATGATATCAATTGCTGCATCGAAATCACCATTGGCTTCTTCGAGCGCCTTTTTACAGTCCATCATTCCTGCGCCTGTCATTTTCCTTAATTTGCTTACATCAGCAGCACTTATAGCCATTTTATTTCGTCTTTAATTTTTAAATTATTCTTTGTCTTCAGAGGTTTCTGCTGTTTCCGTTTTTACAACTTTTGGGGCAGCCTCTCTTTTAGCGCCTTTTTCGTCGCGGTGCGTTTTTACGCGAGCGCGTCCGTCGCCTCTCTTACTGCCTTTTGCAGCAGATCTGTCTTCATCCTTTGCAGCAATAGGTTCGGCGTCCTTTTCAACTTTGCGTTCGGCCAAGCCTTCTTTGATGGCGCCCACCATAATGTCAATCACTAATTCGATTGATTTGGTAGCATCGTCGTTGGCTGGAATTACGAAGTCGATATTCGACGGGTCGGAGTTGGTATCAACCATTGCAAACAACGGAATATTTAGCCTGACAGCTTCCCTTACGGCAATGTGTTCTTTGATTACGTCAACTACGAACATTGCGGCAGGCAGACGATTTAAGTCGGCAATACTGCCCAGTGTTTTTTCGAGTTTTGTTCTTTGACGCGAAATCTGAAGTTTTTCTCTTTTCGAAAGGTTGTTCCAACTTGTTTCGCCCATCAAATGGTCGATGGAAGTCATCTTCTTAACCGCTTTACGGATAGTCGGAAAGTTGGTCAACATCCCGCCTGGCCAGCGTTCTACAACGTAAGGCATGTTCACTGACCCTACTTTGTCGGCAATTATTTCTTTTGCCTGTTTTTTGGTGGCAACAAATAATATTTTCCGTCCCGATTTGGCAATTTGTTTGATTGCATTGGCGGCTTCGTCAATTTTAACAGCCGTTTTGTGCAGGTCGATAATGTGAATACCGTTGCGCTCCATAAAAATGTAAGGAGCCATTGCTGGATTCCATTTTCTTTTTAAATGCCCGAAGTGTACTCCGGCATTTAATAATTCTTCAAAATTTGTTTTTGACATTTTAATTTTTAATTAAGTCGTTTACTTTCTTGTTTTAAATCAACCAAAAAGTAGTTCTCTTGCGAGAAATCTTATTGGTTTAGATACTAAACGCTCCCAAGCAATATTAACGCTTGCTGAACTGGAATCTTTTACGAGCTTTCGGACGACCGGGCTTTTTCCGTTCAACCTCACGGGCGTCGCGGGTAAGAAATCCTTGAGCGCGAAGCGCCGCTTTGTCGTCGGGATTAATTTTAACCAGTGCACGGGCAATTGCAAGGCGAAGCGCCTCGGCTTGAC
>JAITVO010000260.1 GCA_031285765.1 Cytophagaceae bacterium
CGAACAGAGAAGTTAAGCCCGCTTGCGCCGATGGTACTGCTGAAAGGTGGGAGAGTAGGTTGCTGCCTGTCTTATAAAAGCCCGTGTTCACATTGTGTGCACGGGCTTATTTGTTTGTATGGCAGTTTTCGGCATTGTCGGTTGATGCTGTTGCCATGCCATTGGCGGATATCATCAACCAGCTGCGCCCACTAAATGCGATGGATGATATTCCGACAGTTCCGAAAACGGATTGTTCGACAGTCCACGTATCTCCGTTGTCGGTTGAGATAAGCAGACTGCCTTTGCTGGTTGTTACAATCCATTTATTGTTGGCATAGGCTATACCTGTAAAGACTACCCAGATTTACGCCAAAGTGGTGGACGAAAAGAAAGAAAGGGCAGCACACGCCATAAAACTAAATATCAACAAATAGAATACTTTACCCCATGTACGATTACCGCGAATACAGCCCCGCCATACAACTATCGCCATGTATAAAAAACTACTGGACTGCCGATGGTTTTGTCGAAACCAACGTGACTACGAAAGTTTTTCCAGACGGGTGCACGGATATTATGTTTATCTTCAATCGTGTGAAAGACACTTGCTATCCCTGCATGTTCGGGACAATGACAACGTTTGTTCATTCCGATTTCTCTGCGATGACGCAAATATTCGGCATTCGCTTCCAGCCCGCAGGCATTACGGCTTTTACCCGCGTTCCTGTGGATGAAATCACCGACCGAAATGTGGAGCTGCTGCTGGTTGAAACGCTGTTCGATAAATATTTTTGCGAAGCGTTAGCCGAAAAGCAATCGTTAGCCGAAATGGCATCATACACAAACAATCACCTCATAAGTTTGCTCCCCAGCCTGTACAGTTCCGACAAACAAATAGTCCGCGCCGTTGACCTGATTTACCTTGCAAAAGGACAATTGCCTCTCGCCGCCGTTGCCTCTGATGTTTGCCTGTGCCAACGGCATTTCGAGCGGAAATTCAAATCGGCGGTGGGCATTAGTCCTAAAATGTTTGCCAAAATATTCCGGTTCAGACATGCCCTGCGATGCCTGAAAAACTATCCGCATAAAGACCTTTTGACTGTTGCCGCAGAATGTGGATACTACGACCACTCGCACCTCACAAAGGATTTCAAAACCTTGTCGGGCGAAGCGCCTGCCGGTTTCCGCCCATAACGCCCGCCCCGCAAAATTTCATTACCTTTACACCCTCAATACAATATAAATACAAACCGCCCTGCGGGGCATTAAAATAAAAGAAATGAAACAGGCAATCCTCATATTAACTATCCTCGCAATAATAGCCTCCGGCTGCGGACAAACAGCGCAAAAGCAGACGGAAACCGTAACCGTTGCAGGCGAAGAAGCGGATAGCAGCCGACAGCACGAAAGTTCCGCGATTTCGGAAGACGATGAGCTGTCCGTAAACAGATTTCCCTTAGTTACCGAAGCCGACTGGGAAGGCGTGAGATGTACCCAATACCGCAGCGAAGACGGCTACAGGCGAACACAGGAATGCGTCTTCCCCGATGCAAATTTGCAGCAGGTTTACCGCGTGATTCAAAAAATCTACCCGCACCTCAATGCCCACCTGCCCGACAACGACCTCACGTACTCCCCGCCCAATGTGAAAGCCTCTATAAGTTATCATTACAAAAGCCCGAAACACCTCTGTATCGACTTAAACTATGCAAGCTGCACAATTTTCTGTGAAATCATAGAAAAGGAAAACGAAACAAAATCCCGGATAACAACGTATTTCTAATATCCGCCCTTGGGGGCATAAAAAACAAACCGTCTTTTCCAAAGTTTTGAACTTTGGAAAAGATTAAAACAGCGAGATAAATATTAACCGCCCCACGGGGCATTAAAAGGAAATTATGATGGAAAAAAAAGAACTGGAAAAGCAGGTAGATGCAAAATTTAAGAATAGTTGCATGAATTTACTTATCTCCAATTATTCCCTGAAAGCAAAGAAAAGACTGTTAGAGATTAAGGATGAGAATGACCTTTTAGTTGGAGAAGTACGTTATGATTACAAATCATGTAAATTTTGCGAATTGGGCGCAATAACTACATTGAATTTATCCGCTTCTGTTCAGCACAGCAAAATAGGGGATATTCTTAAAAATACAGGCATAAATTATGATATACCTCCTTACACAGGCTATCCGATGGTTATAAGACGATATAATTTTTTGCGAAATCAAAAATATCCGGGCGGCGAAGATTTCAGTTTTTATTCCCAGGAAAATATCGACGAAAGAATCAATGATTTTATCGCTCCTCTCGAAAAAGATATTATTCCCAGAATTGATCATTATTTGAATCATAAAGAGACTCTATTTGAGGATATTATAACTAAGCAGGATTATTATAAATATCCATACGCAACATTGTTAATTACTTTATATTTGAATAAAAAAAACAGCATTGAGAATATTAATATACTCAAAGGGAAAGCAATGCAAGCCAATTTATATGATGTTAAGTTTTCTGCTGATATAAACGAAAAAATCTCTTCGTATTTTAATTCAGCAAATTTCAATATTGTGTAATATATCAGATTGGGGTATGGAACAAACTGTACCCTGCAAAAATACACCTCGATTTTGATTAAATCAATCTGTACTTTTCAAAAGTACACCTGTACTTAACCAAAGCACACCTGTACCCGACCAAAGTACAGATAAATTTTCTTCTCCACTGTCAATTGTCCATTGTCCATTATCAATTAAAAAGCCGTACCTTTGCGGCTGTGGAACAGTCCACACAAAACTTTTTAAAAACAGGTAAATTATGCCACGAGTAACACAATCTCAGG
>JAITVO010000310.1 GCA_031285765.1 Cytophagaceae bacterium
CGTTCATCCTGACAAGGGGATTAATCCCCTTGTTAATAGAGATGCGGCATCAGCAGCAATGGGGCATGCCCCAGTGTCAAAAGGAACGCGGATTTCCGCAGAAACAAATTGACATGGAACATTATTTACTTATGTTACGCACGAAAATAGGCATAAATCAAAAGCCCAATGTAGTTAACACAAGGTTAAATTAGCATTAATCGCTCCAGAAAAGGCTGAATTAGCAAAAGAGCAAAATAGTTTGTAATATTGCCATATCAGGGCGTAAACACATATTTATATACTCACAGAACATTGTACTGTGCCGGATTATATAAGGGAACCTCTAAAAACTCCAAGTTCGAGGCTTGCGAGGCGATAAAAGCGCAGTTTACATGAACGTAAATGAGCATTTTATCGTCCGAAGCATAACGAAGAACTTGGAGTTTTTAGAGGTTTCCATAAGTCTTTCAGAATTAAATTAACGACATTGGACTAAAGCCGACGGCAATGACTCCTCTTCCCTACCCTATCCACGCTTTGACAAACTCAGCGAGCACAATTTTAAACATGGATGACACAATTTTCAGGGATGAAAATAAGAACGCAGATGACACGGATAACGCGAGCTTTCGCGAATTCATTGCCGTTGGTTTTAGCTAACAGATGGTGTATGCAAGGCGAATCGGCTTTAGCCAAAATTATTAACCTTTTTCCCCGAAGAAGTCTATTTCTCCCCATGATTATACTCGCCTGCTTCGGCGCTCAAAATAATGTTGCACACAACGTGCGATTCGTTGCCGGCGGCATCGGTGCAGTAAACCACAAAATGATAATTGCCCATTTTTGTACGATACCCGACACTTGGTCAAAATTCAAATCTTCCAACGATACGACTTTTGCATGTGCGTGTCCTTCGCCAAAGTTAGGATGAATATTCGCCTTGTACGACATAACCTCAGCAGTTCTGTATTTTACCAATATTTGCCTCATTATCCCATTTTAATAACCGACGTTACGCACTGTTTCCTTTGAATGTGAGGATGCAATATTACAATAAAAAACTGCTATCATAATTTGTAAAAAAAGAGAAAGGTTAAAAAAAGCTGTCGTCCCACAGTGGGAGAACAGGTAAAATAAAATATATCGTCCCACATTGGGGAAGAGTACAGAAAATAAAAACAGACACTCACACCATGTGGCGATAAATTGCGTAACATGAGTTTCTTACTCATCACAAATAAACAAACATAACAACATAGAGTGTTAAAGTGTCGCATATTCTTTGGTATTACCCTATTATTTAGCAAATTTGCAAACTTTATTTTAGTAACCATTTTTCGCTTGCTATTGCGATAACAAAATTGCAAGTTCAAATATTATTCATAAATATTAATCAAACAAAATTCAATCTGTATCAATTATGAAATACACTTGTTTTATTCCTTTGTTCTTTTTCCTGTTCGGATGTGCAAATGTGCAGGAAAAACATTTTATTACGGATGCCGACTATCGCAGTCGTGTATCCGAGCAGTTTAATCATCGTAAAACGCTTGCCGAAGGACGCACCGAACAGTTGTTTGCAGTTTTTGAAAACCCCGAACTGAAGCTCGAAGAACGTGAGGCGCTACAGTTTTTGTATGCCTACATGCCGCTCAACGATTTGGCGGATTACAGCGGCGACTTCTTTCTCCGTCAGGTACAAACGGCATTTGCGGCACGTGAACATTTTGCGTGGGGAAAAACCGTTCCCGAAGATGTGTTCCGCCACTTTGTGCTGGTGTATCGCGTCAATAACGAAGATTTGGACGACGCCCGCACCGTCTTTTTCAACGAATTGAAAGATCGCATTGCGGGCATGACCATGAAAGATGCCGCTTTGGAGGTTAATCATTGGTGCCACGAAATAGTAACCTATCGCGGTACCGACGGCAGAACTTCGGCGCCGCTTGCCCTGAAACGCACAAGCTGGGGACGCTGTGGCGAAGAATCGACCTTTGCGGTAACTGCGTTGCGGGCTGTGGGGATTCCCGCCCGTCAGTGCTATACGCCGCGATGGGTTCATACCGACGACAACCATGCGTGGGTAGAGGTATGGATTGACGGTAAATGGCACTACATGGGTGCCTGCGAGCCTGAGCCTGAATTAAACATTGCGTGGTTCGACGTACCTGTGAAACGTGCGATGATGGTTCATACTAACGTTTTCGGGCAATACAGGGGCGCAGAGCAAAAGAACACCGAAACGCCGCTCTACTCCGTTATCAATCTGCTGTCGAACTACACCGCCACCAAAACGCTGGAAGTTGTGGTGGTTGATACTGACAACAATCCTGTCAAAGGCGCAAAAGTAAAGTTTAAAGTTTACAACTATGCCGAACTTTACCCCATTGCCGAAACCACTACCGACAGCAACGGAAAGGCATCGCTCGTTACAGGTTTTGGCGACCTTATTGTGTGGGCAAGTGATGGATGTGTTTATGATTCTGATAAAGCTGGCGCTTATGGCTACATTAAAGTGTCGGCAAACGAAACTTCTGTAACCGTAATGCTCAATCGCCGCGCCGATGAGCCTTTCGTCGAAACATTTGAATTGGTTCCGCCTCCCGAACAGAAGATTGCTGAAATTGCGCCCGAAAAACGTGCGTTGAACGCAAAACGCTTTGCGCAGGAAGATTCTATCCGAAATGCTTACATGGCTACCTTTATCAATGAGCAATCCGCGAAAGCGCTGTTGGACGAAAAAAGCATTACGGACAATAATCTGCGTAAGGAACTGACGCGATATTTGATGCTTTCGCAGGGCAACTACGCCGAAATTGCCGCGTTTATCCGTAAGGAAAACGTTGAGTCGCCCTATTTTTTGCCGTTTTTGGCATCTTTGACCGAAAAAGACCTGCGCGACACGCCCGAAAGCATCCTTGCCGACCATTTCAACGCGGGCGTAAAGGAGCTGTTGATACCGAACCATACCGAAACCGTTGATTTTCTTGCCCGATATGTGCTTTCACCCCGTATTGAAAGGGAATTGCTTCGTTCTTGGCGCTCGTTTCTTGTAAAAAAAATTGAGGCAATTAAAACCGAACATATTACGGCAACAAACATCATTAACTG
Source organism: Cytophagaceae bacterium (assembly GCA_031285765.1). Lineage (GTDB taxonomy): Bacteria > Bacteroidota > Bacteroidia > Bacteroidales > Marinilabiliaceae > WRMI01. Next base: position 3,094 of record JAITVO010000310.1, read on the forward strand.
GATAAAAGAGAATATCACCGTAGTTGATAGCGAAAACTATTACAACTGTCCGCTCTCGCCTCGCGGAGTTTACGAGTTGCGACATGCCGACAGTCGTTCTCGCAACATCTTTTTCGTTGCGCTGTGCCGTGCGGCTGCCATTCCTGCACGACTGGAGCCTGCCACCGAAAAGCCTCAGTATTTTGTGGATGGGCAATGGACTGAAGCTACATTTGAAACGGCTGTTGTTGAGCAATCGGCGAAAGCCTTGCTGACGTTCAATAATTTTGACAAAAACATTGTAAAACCGCAGTATTACATGCACTACACCCTTGCACGTTTCGACGGCGACGACTTTGTAACACTCGACTACGAAAGTGACGCCGCGTTCAAAAAGTTGCCTGTAACAATAATCCTTGCGCACGGTTTCTATCGTCTGATGATTGGCAGCCGCGCCAACGACGGCTCAGTAACCGTAAATACATCATATTTTACGCTGGACAGTTCACTGAAAGGTGTGCCGAAAAAAGTAACGATAACGCTACCCGAACCTGCTGGTAAGATGCAGATAATGGGCATTGTGGACATGAATACGCGCATCGACATGACGGACGGAAGTTTCAGTACGCTCAAAGAACTGTCGAAAGGTCAAGGCGCAACGATTTGCTTTATCGACCCTTGGAAAGAGCCGTCGAAACATGTTTTGCAAGACCTTCCCGCTTTCCGCGATGAGCTGGAAACGTGGAACGGCGCGATTGTATTTATGATTCCCGACGACAAGGCGCTGAACAGCTTTGATGCGTCGGCGTTTAAAAACCTGCCCGCGCAAAGTGTATTTGGTATCGACGCCAATCGTACGCTGCTTAAAGGCGTTGCAAACACGCTGCAAATTGACTCCGGCGAAAACTTCCCACTGACGCTTTTCCTGAACAGCAACGGCGGAATTTTATTCCATTCCGAAGGCTATCGCATTGGCATTGGCGAAAACATTGTTAAGACAATCAGAATAAATAAGGAAACTATGGCACAATAATTGTTTAAAATTGCGCAATAATTTCATAGGGGTGGAAAATTTTCCGCCCCTGCTTATTTGTAAACACACAATCTTTTATGAAGTTTTTCTTATTGTTTATACCATTTTTGGTTGTTCAATCGGTTTCGGCACAACAGCCGATTGACAGCGTATCTGTAAATACGGACGGCACCCACAAGTTAACAACTCGCCCGAAAAAAACTAAACAGAACGTTTATGTCGAATTAGGGGGCGCAGGTTTAGCGCTTTCGACAAATTACGACCAGCGGTTTCGCGGCGCCAATGGCTTGGGCTTCTCGGCAGGCATATTCGGCTTCGACGTATTTGGCGTTAACTTAATGGGCGGACAGGTAGCACTGAACTATTTAATCGGGAAAGAAAACAAATATTTGGAACTGGGCGCGGGGACAAATATTAGTTTAACTGATGGCTATCGTACCGAGTTTGGCTTGCTGCCCTTTGCCATGATAGGCTATCGTTATCAGCCTGTAAAAGGTTTTTTATTCAGAGCGACTTTAACACCAATTTATATTGGAGGCTTAGCGCCTTGGGCGGGTGTATCGTTTGGGTATGCGTTTTGAAAAGAAAACGACTTTGTAAGGTAGCGAATTAAACCACAAAGAGCAACGTTTTTACACAAAGGTCACTAAAATCATAGTGAGTCTTGTATATATGTTTCTTTGTTGTGAAATTTATGACGCATTTCGGTTCATACATTCAATTAGCAAATGCATCTTTTTTATTTATGTGAATATCAAAAACTATGATGATGACTTGTTGAAATTGAGAATAACTTTTCCTCAAAAAATTATTCTCATTTCAACAAGTAAAAGATGTTCATAATGAACAAGAAATGAAGTTGCATTCAGATATTGAAACTACCCCCGTCTTAAAAAAGGACAGGGGTTTGTTTTTTCAAAACAATTTGTATCTTTGCGCGGAAAATTAAGAACACATCTCTGTTCCCCTCCTTTGGAAGAGAACAGAGATGCACAGGTAATTATTTTTCTCTCTTGTGGAAAGGGGCGGGGGGAAGGCTTCGTTTTAAATTAATAAACTGAATAAAATATGAGTAAAAGTGCATCAACATTACCCAATATGGTTATTACGCTGCTGCTGATAACAGTTGCGGCAGGTACAGGTTTGGGGTTTGTTTATAAACTCACCAAAGAGCCGATAGCTATTGCTAAACTGCAAAAACAGCAGAATGCCATTAAGGACGTTGTTCCAGAGTTTGACAACGACCCTTCAGCCGAAGTTTATGAGATGATTTCGGACGAAGGCTTTACGCTGAAAATATTTCCCGCCAAAAAGGATGGCGAAATTGTTGGCGCAGCCATCGAAACCATGTCGAACAGCGGATTCAGCGGCGATGTAAAAATTATGGTGGGGATGAAACCCGACGGAACCATTATAAACTACTCAGTGCTGGAACACAAGGAAACGCCGGGTTTGGGAACCAAAATGGCTGACTGGTTTAAAAACGAAAAAGGCAACCGAAGTATTATCGGAAAAAATCCCGCCACAAGCAACATGACCGTTAGCAAAGACGGCGGCGATGTGGACGCTATTACGGCGGCAACCATTAGTTCGCGGGCGTTTTTGCAAGCCGTGCGGACAGCCTGCGCCGCTTATGTGCAAAATGGCGATGTGGACAGCGAAAGCACAGCTACCACTAAAACCAACAACAAAGAAGGAGGCGAACAATGAATCAATGGAAAATTTTTATAAACGGCATCTTTAAAGAGAACCCTATTTTTACGCTGATGCTCGGCATGTGTCCCACGCTTGGCGTTACGTCATCGGCTGAAAACGGCTTGGGAATGGGACTTGCCACCACTTTTGTACTCATCATGTCGAACCTCGCTATTTCATTAGTTAAAAATGTTATTCCCGATAAAATACGGATACCGTCGTACATCGTGGTTATCGCAACATTTGTTACCATTCTCGAAATGATAATGCAGGCTTACGTTCCCGCTCTGTTCAATTCACTTGGACTGTTTATTCCGTTAATAGTTGTAAACTGCATCGTGCTGGGACGTGCCGAAGCGTTTGCATCAAAAAACAATCCCCTCTCGTCCATTATCGACGGTGCAGGCATGGGACTCGGTTTTGCCATGGCGCTCACCATGCTTGGGAGCATCCGCGAAATACTTGGAAGTGGCAAACTATTTGGCTTTTCGCTCTATCCCGAAGATTACGGAATACTTATATTCGTACTTGCGCCCGGTGCATTTATCGCACTCGGATATTTAATCGCTTTTATCAATAAACTTAAAAAAGCATAAGGAGAAGTTACAATGACCTATTTCATCATTATCATATCAGCTATTTTTGTCAATAACATTGTATTGACGCAGTTTCTGGGAATTTGTCCGTTTCTTGGCGTTTCAAAACGAATATCAACCGCAATGGGCATGTCGGGCGCCGTTACTTTTGTGATGGTTATCGCCACAATTTTCACCTACCTTATTTATACTTACGCATTAGCGCCATTTGAGGTAACTTACCTGCAAACCATTTCATTTATTTTGGTGATAGCGGCGCTGGTACAATTGGTCGAAATTGTGCTAAAAAAAGTAAGTCCGCCGCTCTATCAAGCGTTGGGCGTGTTTCTGCCACTGATAACAACCAACTGCACCATTCTTGGTGTAGCCATTATGACGGTAAGTAAAAATTACAATCTGCTCGAAGGCGTAGTATTTTCGGCAGCCACTGCTGTCGGCTTCGGACTGGCATTAGTTATCTTTGCAGGCATCCGCGAGCAGCTCGAACTCGTAGATATTCCCAAAGGAATGCGCGGCGCCCCCGTAGCATTAGTAATAGCGGGTATTTTGGCAATGGCGTTTATGGGATTTGCAGGGCTGGTGAAGTGAGAAGTGTAAATAAGTGTAGCATGAATTAGTTACTCATGTTACACAATAACTTGAAAAATAATATTTTGGTTTCGACTTTCGTCGATTTTCATAACCAGAAGTAACGCTTCGCTCGTCTGCGATTATGAAAATCAAACATTTTCAAGGCTGTAAATAAAACAACATTGCAACGGCTTTGTATTATGATACTTCCTTTAATATACTGTCGATAACCGTTTCAATATCTTTGAATATCTCATACGGCGTTCCTGTGCGGCTAATTCCGCGATAGCAGCCTTCGCTTTTGTAGAAGTTGATAACGGGTGCGGTTACACTTTCATACACATTCAATCGCTGTACGATGGTTTCCATGTTGTCGTCGCTCCTGCCTGATGTTTGTCCGCGTTTCAACAGTCGGTCGATAAGTTCCTGACGGTCGGTTTCGAGGTTTAGCATAATGGCGACGCGCCCTTTGCGACGAGCAAGTATCGCTTTCAATGTTTCGGCTTGCATCACTGTTCGCGGAAAGCCGTCGAAAATAATTCCGCGCGAGCTACTGTCGATGCCCGACAGTTCGTGCTCAAGCATGGCAATAATCAGTTCGTCGGGCACCAGATTTCCGTGATTGATGTACGAGGCGGCAATTTTGCCCAACTCGGTATCAGCGCTAATCTCCTTACGGAGAATATCGCCTGTTGAAATATGGATTAATCCGTATTTATGGATGATTTTTTCGCTCTGAGTTCCTTTTCCCGAGCCCGGAGGTCCAAATATGATTATGTTTAGCATGATGGCAATATTATTGGATTACACTGTAAATATCGGGAAGATTTCGTCCGTAGCCGTTATAGTCGAGACCATAACCGACGATGAAATCATTAGGTATTTCGATTCCCGCGTAGTCTATTTTTATATTTTTACGCAATGCTTCGGGTTTAAAGAGCAGCGTTGCAACAACAACCTCTTTCGCTTTCATTTGCGCAAGCATATCAACGCAAATGCTGACGGTGATACCCGAATCAATAATATCTTCGAGTAAAATAATGGTGCGCCCTTCTATAGTTTCGTTGAAGCCAATCAGTTCTTTTACAGTGCCGGTGCTTGCTGTTCCCTCGTATGAAGCAAGTTTTACGAAACTCACCTGACACGGAAATTCAATAAGTTTCATCAAATCGGCGGCAAACATAAACGAGCCGTTCAAAATACAAACAATTAAAGGGTCTGCATCTTTCAAATCGTGATTGAGTTTTTGTGCGACAGTCCATACGGCTTTTTTGATGTCGCTTGCCGGAATCGACAGAGCAAATTCCTTGTCTAAAAGTTTTATACGTTTCATCGAAATCTATATTGATTTTATTGTGTTGGCAAAAGTACAAAAGAAAGTTGAAAATAAAAAGTTGAAAGTTGAAAATTCATTACAATTCATTTTCAACTTTCAACTTTTCATCTTCAACTTTACCGCTATCTCTTTTCGTTTTCGTTCAGCGCTTCGGAAACATTGATGACATAATCGCCAATTTTTTCACATTCCGAAAAAATATCGTTGAAAATAATACCTGCTTCGTAAGAGTAAACATTGTTCGACAAGTTGTCGAGATGTTCGGCTTTCAGATGGTCTCTGTAATTGTTGATTTGGTCTTCAACTTCGTATGCCTTTTCCAAGTGAATGGTAACCTCCTCTTCCTGTGCAAGATTTTCCCTCATCACGTCAAGTGATGTGTCAACCATTGTAAACATCAATTGCAGTTTTTCCATCGCTTCGTCGTTGAATGTAATTTTCTTTTCGCGCATACGGTTGGCAGTCCGCGCCAGATTGTAAACGCAGTCGGCAATGCTTTCGAGGTCGCCCGACAGTTTCAATACGCCACCTATCCTAAGACGTCCCTGTTCACTCAGTTTGTACTGCGAAATTTTACTGACATAATTGGCAATTTCCACTTCCACTTTGTCGCTGATACTTTCGTACTTCTGAATTTGAGCATAAAGTTCGGTAAACTTGTTTTCGTTGGTTTCCATTATCAGTTTTTTGAAAAAACCGAACATTTTTTTAGTATGCTTGGCAAAAAAGCGAGCCTCCTTTTTTACTTGAAGGATAGAGAGTTCGGATGTGGAAAGCATACCCGTAGTGATGTATTTCAGGCGGAACTCTTCTTCGTCTTCTTTCGACGGCACCATCCATATTACAATCTTTCGCAACAGCGGAGTAAACCATACAAATATCAGCACATTGATAATGTTAAAACTTGTATGGAACATCGACAGCGCTATCGGTGTTTCGGTGGCGGTCAGTACAGCTTTGTCCGAAACAAATCCTGCAACTGCCGCCGTAAACCATTTGAATATCAACAGCATCCATACAACGCCCAGCAGATTAAAAATAAAGTGAACGCGAGCGGTACGTTTTGCGCTCACATTGCCTACTGCTGCTGCAAGATTGGCAGTAATGGTTGTTCCAACATTTTCGCCCAACACCATTGCCGCAGCCAAATCGAACGAAATCCATCCCTGATTGCACATTATAATGGTGAGCGCCATTGTTGCCGATGATGATTGAATAACAACAGTAAGGATTGTTCCAATAAACAGAAAGATCAGTGTAGATGCAAAGCCAATATTTGTATAATTTTGTAAGAAACCGAGCATTTCTGGACTTTTGCTGATGTCGGGCATCGAATTTTTAAGAAAATCAAGCCCCATAAACAGAAGCGAGAAACCTACAATACATTCGCCCCACGAGCGTCGATTTGCTCTTTTGGAGAATATCAGCAGCAGCGAAAAGGCGATGAGCGGCAGTGCAAAATCACTAATCTGCACTTTAAAGCCAAATATACTGATAAGCCATGCTGTTACTGTGGTTCCGATGTTGGCTCCCATAATGACGCCGATGGATTGCGTGAGGTTGATAAGACCCGCATTGACAAAACCAACGACCATTACGGTTGTTGCCGACGACGACTGAATAATGGCTGTTACCAGAAAACCGGTGAGTACGCCAAAGAACCGGTTGGATGTCATTATCGACAGGATGCTTCGCATCTTTGAACCAGCTACTTTTTGAAGCGATTCGCTCATAATTTTCATTCCGAAAAGGAACAGCCCGAGCGAACCGGCTAATGTTAGGAAATCAAGAAATGAATAGTCCATTGCTTATAGAATTGAGGTACAACTAAAACCATTATTTGATATATCAATCACTTTTCGGGTGCAAAATTAGGGCTTTTAGATAGACTATTGTATGAAAACTTACTAAAAAAAACTAATCACCCTAAACTTTGCAATTATTAAAGAAGTTATTTGAATTGCAATAATGATTGTTAAATATATTTTGACTTACCGCAAATATTTTAATTTGTTTGATAGTGGTTTGGTATTATACTACACTTGTCTATAAATTACGTCATCAAACAACTGAATTTAAGATTTAAAAAGCATCCGACTCTTTTCTATTTCCTATGCTTGTTCTCTATTTCCAATACCTTTCAACAATATTCAAATTGGGAGTGTCGAGAGCAAAAAGCACAGCTCAATCCGTAATTCATGCGCTATATACTGTGAAATTTCATGCGTTTGCCCTGAGGTCGTTTTGTTAGCAAAATAAGATGAAAATGAGGTGTAATTAGCAATTTCTTGCTATCTAAATATAGTTTATAAAAATAGAAATATTATAATTTCTCAACCTTAGTAGTTCACAAAATTTCTTTCCTCATCCGTTTGCATTTTCTTATATATAAATTACCTTTGCCGACTGTTTCTTTATAATAAAGCGCAAGGCTAACAGAATAATTCTTAAACTATTGACAGTATGGCATCGGAAAATAACAATATGATGATTCACCCGACCGCAGTTGTTGACGAAGGATGCGAAATTGGTGCAGGTAGCCGTGTATGGCATTTCTCGCACCTGCTGCGGGGCTGTAAAATAGGCGAACGTTGCAGCTTGGGGCAAAATGTAATGATTGCTTCGGGCGTTGTGCTCGGCAATAATGTAAAAGTGCAGAACAACGTTTCGGTTTACGAAGGCATTACGTGCGAAGACGATGTATTCATCGGTCCTTCAGCGGTTTTTACCAACATCGCCAATCCGCGAAGCGCCGTTGTACGGAAACATCTTTACGAAAAAACCATCATTCGCAAGGGAGCAACCATTGGAGCCAATGCTACTGTTGTTTGCGGCGTCGAAATCGGAGCCTACGCACTGATTGGCGCGGGAGCAGTGGTTACAACTGACATTAAACCCTACGCGCTGGTTGTTGGCGTGCCTGCACGTCAAACAGGATGGGTTAGCGAATACGGGCATCATCTGCGCTTCGGTACCAACGGACTTGCAACATGCCCCGAAAGCGGAGAAGTATATCTTTTCAGCGAAGGAAAAATCATTAAAATAGCAACAGAAAATGAACGGAACAGTTAAATTTGTCATTGTGGGACTTGGCAACATCGGAAATCGTCATGCCAATATTATTCTCGACAATCCCAACGCCGAACTTGTTGCCGTGTGCGACATCCTGCCCGCCGAAGAAACAGGCTGGCGGTATCCACAAATACCTTATTATACATCCATTTCCAAAATGCTGAAAGCAAATATGCAGATTGACGCGGTAAACATCTGTACGCCCAACGGACTGCATGCTTCGCAGGCTATTGAAGCGCTCAGCTATCGCCACAATGTGGTTATCGAAAAACCGATGGCGTTGAGCAAAGCCGATGCCGAAAGTATTATTTTCAAAGCATTTCAGGTATCACAACAGGTTTTTGTGGTGATGCAAAACCGCTATTCGCCACCGATTAAATGGCTGAAACAAATTATCGGGCAAAACATTCTGGGAAAAGTACTGATGGTACAATTAGACTGTTTTTGGAATCGCGACGACCGTTATTATAAAAAAGGCGGCTGGCACGGAACACAAGCATTGGACGGAGGCGTGCTGTTTACACAGTTTTCGCACTTTATCGACATAATGTACTGGCTTTTTGGCGATATAAAAAACATTAAAGGTTCGTTCCGAAACTTTATTCATCAACATTCAACCGAATTTGAAGACGCAGGTAGCGTGGTGTTCGATTTTGTTTTGGACGGCATTGGCTGCATCAATTACAGCACCGCCGTTTGGGACAAAAACATGGAGAGCAGCATTACCGTTGTGGGCGAAAAAGGCGCAATAAAAATTGGCGGTCAATACATGGACAGCGTTGCATACTGCCACATAAAGGATTATAAAATGCCAAAGCTGCCGCCTGTAAATCCGCCCAACGACTATGGCGGCTACAAAGGGTCGGCGTCGAATCACGGCTTGGTTATCGACAATGTTATCAAAACGCTGAATCAGGAAGCCGAAGTGGGTACCAACGCCCTCGAAGGAATGAAGGTGGTGGATATTATTGAGCGAATATACAAAGAACGGGGTTGACACGCTTTTTATAAATCATATTACGTAAGTCATGCATTTTAGCAAATAGAATAACACTGTTCAAAGCTTATTTCGCGTGAATGGATGGGCACGGCATAGTATTTTGCAGTTTTGTTGCCCAAGCCGCTGCGTTTTGTTTTTACTCCGTATTTAAAAGCCATCGTGTATAATGTTATGTTTCGTGCTTATATTTGTTTGCAAAGGTAGTGTTGTTTTTTATATTAGATGTACATCTGCTATATTTTCAGATGTACATCTACGCAATATTTAGATGTACATCTAAGCTACAATAAGATGTACATCTAAGCAATATTTAGATGTACATCTAAATAAGTTTTCGACGTTGCCTTTTACTGTTTTTGTACCTGCAGGTTTATAAATTTGTAAGGAGGTGTTACAGTACCGCAGATATTTTATAGCCATTTTACTTATCACTGCCCTGTCAGGGACGGGATGTATAATTTCCATAATCTTACTAAAACCATCTATAAAAATATTGCTATGAAAAAGAAATTAGTTGTTACATCGGGCGCAGGAATGAGAGCCGAGAGTGGAATAGCAACTTTCCGTGATATGGGTGGAATGTGGGAGCGGCACGACATATCTGAAGTGGCGACGCCACAGGCTTGGAAAAAGAATCCACAGTTAGTGATGGATTTTTACAACCAGCGACGAAAACAGTTGCTGAGTTGCACGCCCAACAGAGGACACGAAATTATTGCCGAACTTGTAATTGGTGGTACATACGAATGGAAACACACCACTATGATTATCGGTGTTCGCGGTGCATTACATTACCAGTTTATTAATAAATTGGATACTTACGGCGGTTTGATGCTGGGCTACAACATCCATTCCAGCAGCGCTATTGGAGATGCATCGAAATACGGTACTCCAAGCAGTTTCGGTGGTTTTGACTGGGAGTTGTTTATCGGAGGGCGGTATTATTTCACCGATAATATCGGTGCTTTTCTTGAGTTAGGCTACGGAGTTGCAGTTGCCAATGTAGGTGTTACTTTTAAATTCTAAGAATAAATAACAAACTATTCTATCATCAATAAAAAAACCTCTCCGTAAATAAATTCGGAGAGGTTTTTTCATTCATCAATCAATAATTCGCAGAGCAATTTTTAAATGGATTTAAGCCACAGTTTATTTTCATGCAGTTTTTGCATGGTGTCCAAGCAATGTTTTTGTATTTCAAAAAAATGGCTCATACTTTTGGTTATAACCGACGTTTTTGAATAACTGTCCAATGTTGTTGTTCCTGCAGTTACATCGGGATAAACAGTATCTTCGATATTTCCCCAGATAAGGAAACTAAGAAACATCTGACACAAAACGCATACGCCAATACTGTTAACTATTTTTCGATGCTCTTCTACCTGTTCGTCGAATTTCTTATCGCCTCTTTTTTTCTCCAACGATTCCACATCGCACATTCCTTTAAATCCTGTCGCTTTGTAAAAAGCAATCATGGCGTCAACAGCCGACTGGTTTTCTTTTCGTTTCACAACTTCAACACTCAATGCGGTTTTAATTTCGTTGTTCAGATATTCAATCTTCTCGCTTAATTTGCTATACGAGTTCAACTCGCTTTCGTATTGCTTAAAAAGCACAGGTCCGTTAATCTGTTTAAGCACATCGGTACCAAAAAAATCTTTAAATATCTTGTGTGGAATAAACCCAATGTTTTTTTTACCATCGTCGGGGGTGATAATTTTCCACAAAAGCCCCAGATATTTGCAACTCATTTCAACCGATTGCCTGAACAGCAATACCGATTTTGAATAGATGTCTTTCGAAAACAATATTTCGGAAGCACTCAAATCAATTCTTGACTCTTGCAAAAAGCAAAAAAAGCCGTAATCAATTTCTGTTAGTCTTTTCATGTTAGCGCTATTTATAATAAGGTTATTTTATACACGTTTACTCTAAATTTTCGTGTTCAAAATTCAGCCCGCAAAGCTATTATTTTTTTGTGAAATAACAAAATAAAATTGTCAATGAAGAATGGGGAATAAATATGTAACAAATTAATCATTATTTCTGTCCGTTTCCGAACACCTACTGTCCGCTTTCATTACATTTTTACACGTTGCGAAACACACATAATTCACTATTTATCAACATATAAACGCTTTTGGCACATTATTAGTTACGCCCCCACCGAATTTTTAAAATACATTTTTATCATGAATATAAAGAAAAACCTTTTATTAAGCTTTCGACACCTGATTGCCGACCGTGTGAATACCGTCATTAATATTGCGGGACTTGCGCTGGCGCTCGGCACGGTTACTGTTGTGCTCGTTTTTGTATTGAACGAGTTTGGCTACAACAGTTCGTTCCCCAAACGTGATAGAATTTACAGGATTCTCGAAACTTCAAACATGGGAACAGGCTCAAACACGCCCTACATTCTTGGCAAAACGCTGAAGGAGCAATTTGCCGAAATCAAGGGTGCAATTCACCATTTTACTGCAAATTTTGAAATAAAGCAGGAAGATGGTGAATACATTCAGGAAAAAGAACTTGTGTTTGCCGACAGCGATTTCTTTAACATGTTTGATGTACAAATAATTGACGGCAGTTACGAAGGGTTCGACGAAACTTTAGGCAACATTTATCTGTGTCGCGAAGTGGCTGCGAAGCATTTTGGTAACGAAAGCGCGGTTGGCAAAATATTGACGGTACGTGCCTCTGGTGGCAGCGAATATCGAATGACCGTAGGAGGCGTTTTCGACAATTTCGCGCCCAACGTTACCATGAAAGCGCAGGCTATTGCCAATATGAAGATGGGGTTTGAGGTAATAATGAAGAATATTGTAACCACAGGTATGCCTGTAACCGTTGATGACCTGAGCACACAGTGGAACATGGCAATTATGAACGGATACCTGCTTGTTCACGAAGGCGTTGACCCCAATTTTCTTACCGAAAAAATAAACCTTTTTTCAAAGGAACGATGTAGCGCAATCGAAGCCGAGTGGGATGATGACGAGGACGAATTGTACGAGGATGAAGACGAATCGTACAACACCTACGCACTGCAACCGATGAGCGATATTTACTTTGGTTCGGCACATATTTTTGCAAACCAAACCGAACAGGGGAATCTCCAAATGATATACGTTCTTATTTCGGTTGGAATCGCCATTTTGCTCATTGCCTGCATCAACTACCTGAACCTGACACTGGCACAGGCATTTGCGCAGACAAAAAACCTTGCCGTGCGCAAAATATGCGGAGCCACGCGCAGTAATCTTGTGGGACAAACCGTGTTCGAGTCGGTACTCATCGCCTTTATTGCGCTGCCATTTGCGACAATTATTGCTTATTATCTGCTTCCCGTAGTGGGGCGGCTACTCGAGAAACCTTACACGCTCACTTTTAGCAGTAATCTGGTGTCGTTCCTTGCAGTGATTGTTTGTTTCACAGTGTTTGCAGGTATTTTTTCGGGACTGTTTATATCGTTGCAAACCACATCATTTAACCTCGTAGATGCCCTCAAGCGTAAAGCCATCTTTATAGGAAACCAAAAACTAACGTTGCAAAACACACTGGTAGTGTTCCAGATAGCAGTATTTATTGTATTGCTTTCGTCGGCATTTATCATGCGTAAGCAAATAAGTTATGCGCTTACGGCAGATATTGGCATTGACAAGGAAGGGTTGGTAAGGATTCCCGTCAAAGACGTTAATTACGAGGTATTTCGTCAGAAATTGCTGAAAAATCCAGACGTACGCTCGGTATCGGGCGGCATCTTTGTCCCGCCGGGCAACTTCGACATGCGTATCAGTATGCCAAAGGTGAGCAATCCCAGCGAGATGGTTACAATGAACGGAACATTTGTCGATTACGATTTTCTCGAAACGATGGGTATTCAGCTGCTTTCGGGCGAAGATTTTGCACGTGGCGGCAAAACAGGCGGCGTTCTCCTTAACAAATCGGCAGTTGTGATGCTTGGACTTACCGACGTCATTGGCGAGCACACATCGTGGGGCGAAGTGCTGGGCGTTATCTCCGATTTCAATATCACCTCCATACACAGCGAAATACCTCCGTTGGTGATGGGGTTAAATTCGAGCAGTATTCGCGAAATTGCGGTACGCATCAACACTCAAAACATGCAGGAAACCATCCAGTTTATCGAACAGTCGTGGAAAACGGCGAACGCCACAAAACCTTTTGAGTTTGGCTTTACCGACGATGTACTGAAACGCTTTTACGAAACCGACGTCCGCTTCTCGCGCCTCACCGCCCTGCTTGCCTTTGGTGCCATATTGATAGCCTGCATGGGTCTGTTTGGGCTCTCGCTGCTTGATACCAAGCGACGCACCAAAGAAATCGGCATACGCAAAATAAATGGCGCCACAGTTGCCGAAGTCATGGTAATGCTCAATCGTGGCTTCATCTATCGCGTGCTTGCCGCCTTCATCATCGCCACCCCCGTTGCGTGGTTGGCAATGCAAAAGTGGCTCGACAGCTTTGCCTATCGCACCTCCGTAAGCTGGTGGATATTTGCCCTTGCGGGAATGGCTGCACTTGCCATTATCCTGCTCACAGTAAGCCTGCAAAGCTGGCGCTCCGCATGCCGAAATCCGGTAGAGGCGTTGAGGTACGAGTAGCATCATCCTCCAACTCTCTCCAAAGGCTACCGTTTATACACATTTTTTTGACAATACGCTCTTCTTGTATATCCGATACCGGTTACCGGTAACCTGCTAACGAATGCCGGATGCCCGATAACGAGTTCCGGATGCCCGATAACGAATGCCGGATGCCTGCTAACGAGTTCCGGATGCCCGATAACGAGTTCCGGATACCCGCTAACGAATGCCGGATGCCCGATAACGAATGCCGGATGCCTGCTAACGAATGCCGGATGCCCGATAACGAATGCCGGATGCCCGATAACGAATGCCGGATGCCCGATAACGAATGCCGGATGCCTGCTAACGAGTTCCGGATGCCCGATAACGAGTTCCGGTAGAAAGATAACGGTTGAAAGAAGTAGATTTACACTGGCATGTAGAAGTATTTAGGCTCATTTAACTCAAAATGTGATCAGCTTATTCGTTTCTATCAATTGTGTATAAACGATAGCCCTAACGGGACGGTGAATAGAGAGGTGATTTCAATTTTTACCAACATTATGTTCCTAACAGAACATTGAAACATCATGCAGCAGATAGTACAAAATAAGCAAAATTGCTATAGAAAGGGAAGTAAAATGGTAGT
>JAITVO010000320.1 GCA_031285765.1 Cytophagaceae bacterium
TTATTTGCCAAAGTTCGGCAAGCATCGCCGAAGATGATTTTTTATTTGCCAAAGTTCGGCAGACATCGCCGCAGATTATTTTTTCTTTGCCAAAGTTCGGCAGACATCGCCGCAGATTATTTTTTTTTTGCCAAAGTTCGGCAAGCGTCGCCGCAGATGATTTTTCATTTGCCAAAGTTCGGCAGACATCGCCGCAGATTATTTTTTATTTACCAAAGTTCGGCAAGCGTCGCCGCAGATGATTTTTTATTTGCCAAAGTTCGGCAAGCATCGCTGTAGATGATTTTGATACGGAAAATTGACAATAACAACCTGCGTAACATGAGTTAATAATACTAAATCGCTATCAGTAATATTAAAATAACCTAAGATTATGCCGTTTGCAAAGTCCCGCAGGAACAGAACTATGCAAATTGAAAATGAAGTAGATGAAAGTATTTTTCAATTCTCAACTCAAAAAGTTCAGTCCCTGCATGGGCTTGATGTGTTTTACTCTTATTTCCGTAAATTTCATCTACGGTTAGTATCGTCCCTTCGGGAGTTAAAAATACATTCAATAATCATTATTCTTATTCAAACAATTTCTAAGGCTTTCGTTTCAACAATAAAAATCTGTTTATTCCGTTCGTTTCAATAAAAATAATAGGAGTAAAAAAATATTAAGTCAATAATGGGAATAGAGAAATGCTAAACAGCTTCTTACTCTTACCAAACAACATTGACTTTTATTTATAGAATCTTTTACCAATGAAATTTCAATATCCAATACTTATTGCGTGCGCCGTACTGTTTGCCGGAACTTCGTGTGGACGTCAGTCGTCTGCATCGACATCTGCGAAAGCGGAAAAACCGCTGTTATCTACGCCTGATTTCAATGCCGATTCGGCTTACCGATATACCGAGACACAGGTGGCATTTGGTCCGCGCGTTCCAAACACCGAAGCTCATGCGGCTTGTGCCAATTATTTGAGCGGCAAGTTGCGGGAGTTTGGCGCCGATGTAATTGTTCAGGATGCCGCCGTAAAGGCTTTTGACAATAGCGTGCTGAATATTAAAAACATCATCGGGCAGTTTCAACCCGAAAAGAACGACCGTATTCTACTGTTTGCACACTGGGATTCACGTCCGTTTGCCGACCACGACCCCGATGAAACGCTCCGCAATATGCCGATTGACGGCGCCAACGACGGAGCGGGAAGTGTTGGCGCATTGCTCGAAATAGCACGTCATCTTGGCGAAAGCCCCACTCATTTAGGAATAGATATTATATTTTTCGACGCAGAAGATTACGGTATCCCCGACCATCGTCAGGTGCGCTACAAATCCGATACGTGGTGTTTAGGAAGTCAGTATTGGGGCAAAAATCCGCACCGACGGAATTATTATGCCCGCTACGGAATACTATTTGATATGATAGGTGCGCCCAATGCGCAGTTTTACAGAGAACTGTACAGCATGGAATTTGCGCCTGATGTGGTGAACAAAATATGGAATACGGCGGCAGAGTTGGGTTACGGGCAATGGTTTAATCCCGAACGTGGCGGCATGATTACCGACGACCATGTGTATGTACAAGGGCATCTAAAAATTCCATGTGTTGATATTATTCAGCACGACCCGACAACTGCAACAAATTTTGGTTTTTACTGGCATACGCACAGCGATACAATGGAAAATATAGACAGAAATACCTTGAAGGCGGTGGGGCAAACCGTGTTGGAAGTGATTTATAAAGAAAGATAGAGGGAAATGCGGATATCACGGATTTTTATTCGTGTAAATCAGTATCTTTCGCGTTCTTCCAGCTCCAATACAGTAGCTATATTGAGTGGAGTAAAAAATATATCTTACACCCCACAACTTGTAATATTAACAAATTGAGATAGATACATGAGTAAATGTTTTTTTTTCTGTTTTTTTTGATGAAGATGCTTGCAGAATAAAATATTTGATATATCTTTGCAGCCGCATTTAGAAAAAGTTTCTCATCATAATCATTGTGAGGTCCCTTCGTCTAGGGGTTAGGACGCAAGATTTTCATTCTTGAAACAGGGGTTCGATTCCCCTAGGGACTGCAAATTAAAGAATAAGAACAGTTTTATTTATTATAAAGATGGCACATCATCAGTCAGCAAAAAAAAGAATCAGACAGACAGAAGCTCGCAGGCTTCACAATAGGTATTATGCAAAAACAACCCGTAATGCGGTGAAAGCGTTGCGTAATACTTCCGAAAAGGAAGCTGCATCGGCAATGTATCCAAAAGTGGTTGCAATGCTTGATAAGTTGGCAAAACGGAATATTATCCACAAGAACAAGGCATCGAACTTGAAGTCGCGTTTGGCTTTGCATATCAATAAACTTGCATAATTAACGGTTAAACGGTCCCTTCGTCTAGGGGTTAGGACGCAAGATTTTCATTCTTGAAACAGGGGTTCGATTCCCCTAGGGACTGCTATAATTAGTTGAAAATGGAGAGCAGAAAATGATTATATTCATTATCAGTTCTTTATTTTCATTTTTTTATTTTATATGCTCACGTTTTTACTATAGCAATTTGATTTATTGTGTGTACTATAATAATACTCAACCTCTATTATATTCTATTTTATAGATTGTTTGAATTTGAGATTCGTAATAATCTATTTTTGGCAAAGCCACAATAGATATTTTCTCAAGCCATTGAATTTATTCCAAAATATAAGTTTGACTAACTTTTCAAACTGTATAATGGAGAATTTCTATACCAAGAGTTTAGGTTGCTATAGGGAACTTATAAAAACTGCTTTTTCTTCGTTACGTTCTTTCGCCCAAATGCTCATTTACTTTAATAAAACTCCATTTTTGTTTCAGTCGCAAGCCTCGAAAAATTTAAGTTTTAGAAGTTCCCTATAATAAGTTATTCATAAAATTTTTCATCATCGGCTTGTTTTTTCTCCGCATATAAACTACTTTTGCCAACTGTTGGCAGAAAGATATGTATGCTAATAAACATATTCGTTCTGTCTTTTTTCAAAAGAAAATTAAATTGACTTAATACAACACAATCATGACAGACCCAAAAGAGAACAAAGAAAAAGAGAAAGACAACAAAACAACTAATCCTGAGAAACTGAAAGCCCTGCAACTTACCATGGAAAAGATTGACAAATCGTATGGTAGGGGTACAATTATGCGTATG
>JAITVO010000325.1 GCA_031285765.1 Cytophagaceae bacterium
GCGGCATCAGCAGCAATGGGGCATGCCCCATTGTCAAAAGGAACGGTAGAATATCCGCGAAAGCGATGAGATGGCGGGTGTAAATAAAACATCCTGTCGCTATTTTCCGAAGAAGTCCAGTAATTATTTTTGGTAGCCTTTTCAAGGACGATAAAAGTAATACTGCGTAACATGAGATATTGATGTTATGCAAAAGATACACAGTCGGCAATAAATAAAGCTACCAGCTTGCTGGTAGCTTTATTTAAACAAGGGGGGACACGCCCCCTTGTATGTTAAGGTGAAGACAAGGCAATACTCTGTTTTTGCTGTTATTGAAACCTATTTGTGCAAATAAACTTTTGTTACCAAAATTTCCCCATCTTCTGTAATCAGCTGTACTACATAATATCCGTCGGCTCTGTCAACTTTAATTACGGTGGATGTCGCCGTTTGGCTGCTATGAACCGTGCGTCCAAACATGTCGATTATGCGTACCGATTTCAGCTGAATGTTATTGCTGTTGGTAATGCAAACGCTGTTTTTGTTGCCATAAACCGTTACGTTCGACAAAGTGTTTTTATCAATCCCATCGCTTTTTGTAAAGTTGGCTACCAAAGTACGGTCGCTTTCAACAGTGATTGTATATGTTGCCAGAGCGCTGACTACTTCATCGTTTTCTGTCCAATTTACAAAATTGTAGCCGGCATGGGCGGTGGCAATAATATCGGTGGTTGCGCCATACGTGTACTCTCCATCGCCGGTTACACTTCCGCTTTCTGCCGGATTTGCCGAAAGGCTTACCGTATATGTTTCTTCAACTTTTGTTAATGCATCGGACAGTGCGGCGACCGACAGATTGTTTTCGCCAAAGTATTCGGCTTTTACAGCATATTGATAAACGCCGGCAGGCGCTGTTGCCCAGCTGTCATCGAAATATTCGGTATCGGTAACTGATGCAATTTTGCTCCACTCTTCTTCGGGCTGTCCCTCTTCCAATCGGTAAACAATGTAGCCTGTGGCAGACTTTGAGTAAGCGTTGCTGTATCCGTAAAATTTTACACTTCCATAAGAATTAGCATTGGCGCGAACCATGAACACTGCCGGAATGTTGTGCGACTCGGTAAAAGGATACCAGTTATCTCCCGTGCGGAAATAGGCTGCATTGGCATTAATACTGGGCCCGTTATTGTCGAGTCCAAGGTAATTGGTTGAGCCGGCGGTAGCGCTCCAGTGTACCATTGCATAGAAAGCTCCTGAATAAGGAATGTTATCCAGAGGCACGTTTATCCATTCGTGGCTCGGAAGTTCAAACGGTTCGCTGCTTCCAAGCAGCTGCCTGTCTTCGTCGAAGATATCAACGGTTGTTGTTCTTACAGCGCCATTACCTGCGAATCCATATACGTCGATGCTTGTAAGGATGCCGCTTTCATCAACAATAAATTTGTTTCCATACCAGTCGGAGAAATTTGGTCCGGCACGGTATCCGTCTTCGGCAGAGTTGTCATCCAGAATATAATTTTTTTCGGTAAAGCCGGGTGCTGTCCATTGTATCAATACTTGATTACCGCTTACATTTTCCAGAGCGGTTACATCGCGAACAGGATAGGGATTTTCGAGTAATTCTACACTGTGCGTGATGTCGCCAGCAACCGTAATTTCTGCTGTTTGCGTAATATATCCCATAGCCGAAATCTCTATTTCATAATCAAAAAATTCGCCGCCATAAACTTCGGCAAATTCGTAAGCGCCCATTGCATCGGTTACTGTTTGATAATTGTTGTATCCGGTGAGTTTCACTTTGGCATTTTCGATGGCTAAGCCCGAAGCGGCGTCGGTAACAACACCGCTAACTTTATAAATTGCAGCCTGATGAATTGTAATATCTTTTACAATTACATCGTCGCCCAAAATTTCGATGCCGGAAACAGTTTGCGGTGCATATCCGTCGAGGGTTGCTACAATTTCATACGTTCCGGAAGTCAGGGTGAAGGAGTAACTGCCGTCGGCGCCGGTCATTTTATATAAAGGCGTTCCCACAACATCAATTTTCACGCCTGCAAGCGGATTGGTTCCATCGGTAACGGTTCCTTTCAGTTCACCAAGTCCGGCGGCAGAGTAGAGCAGTTTTATATTTGGCGCAACATGAACAGCGAACTTTGTACCTTGAGCAGCGTCGGGATTTTGGGGGTCAATGGCAGAACCGTAAACGATTCGCGAACGGCTCGAATTTTCGTGAGGTGTAACATAAAACTGGTTTCCATAACTGTAAACATGGTTTGCATCGAGTTTGCAGATATAAACAACCAGATTCCCGCCCTGATAGTTATATGGAGTGGTAAATGATACAGGCACTTCGGCTCCATCAACTATTGAGAAATCAACTGTTCCGTCGAATACTTTGGTAAATGAGGCGGGATTTACAAAACCTGTTTGCAGATTATTAGTTTCGGTTTCGCCCAGCCATATCTGAACAGGTTTGTTGGTTCGCGCTTCACCAAATTTTGTTTTGTAAACAATACCCGAAATAATACCGCCGTTGGTTCCTATTTCGTATGGATAATAGATGGTTTGCGTAGCACTGTTTTCCGTAGAAAAGTAAATCGGGATATAGTGGTCGGTTGCATTGCCGCTGCCAATTGCGATGCTATTTAAACCAACCGGCTGCACCAAAACAGTCATTCCGGCAGTTTGGTTGTTCGATGCGTCTTCGTCGTCGGTCAGTATTACTTCGGCATACACCGCTGTTACGGCTGTTGCTTCGGGCTTCCATGTCAGGTTATAAGTTTTTACTTCATCTGAAGCTATCGAAGTTCCTTCAACTTCGGCAAGCTGCGTTCCGTCTTCTTTCATCAACTTAACTGAATAGGCAGTTTGAGCGGCTGTACCTGTGTTTTTAACCGATACTGTGTATGTAGCTGTTTCGTCAGCTGTAATGATGTATTCGCCCTGCAAACCAACAGCAGCCAAATCGTTGACGGGACGTGTTCCCATGCTCATATTATCTAAATAAAACCAGTAGTCGGAACCGTTAGCCGGTTCTGCTATAATTTTTACCAGACACTTTTGACCGGCATAGTCGCTTACATCCAAATCGACCGGCGCATAATCGGCTGATTCAACGTGCTCATTGGCGCCATCCGGCTCAACGCTATATACGGTGTTGTAAGTTGCACCAAAATCATTTGATATTTGAACCCGAAAAATTACTCCGTTTGCAGCAACAGGCGTTGCATTTGTCCTATCTACGGCTTTGTAGTAAAAACCGATTCGCGGCGTAGCGCCCATATCAACGTAATGAGTAACAAGGTCGGGCTTACCCCATTCGCCAACCGGATTGCCTCTGAACGATTTACTGCCATCAACACCTTCGCTTTCGAAAACGGAGAAACTCCACGTTGCCCATTCAAGGGGTTTCGCGCCGCTTTCAAAATCTTCAAAATTATAGTTCGTTATTCGCACCGGCGTACCGGTTGCCGTAACATCTACGGTTACAGATTCATTGTTGGGGTCGTTGGTTTCTAAAACAAAACTGCCATTGAAAGCGCCCTCTTGGGTTAAATTCAATTCAACAGTTAAAGCTGCCTGTCCCTGTGGCGGCAATGTTAAAGGTAAATCGGTAATTGTGAGTTCGTCAGACTTTGACGTTAAATTGACAGTTAAATCCATAATTCCTTTGTTGCTGATGTAATAAGTGGAGGTGTAGGTTCGTCCCAAATTACATTGAACATTGCCGAATGACATGAACGTAGCTCCATCGAAAGAAGGAACTTCCGCAACTTCTTCCACCTTAACGTCTTCGATAAATGATGCATAAATGCTCGCATTACTGGGCGAAGTGGAATGAAAGCCGATGTAATGCTCGCCTGTTTCGGTAGCAGTGTAGCGGTAGGTTACTTGCTGCCACCACGAATAAATTGCGGCGGACTGTTCGTAAATTTGCGTTGTCATTCCCTCAGCCGTAGCTTCGGTTCCTATTTTCACTTCCAGCGCTTCGTAATGCGCTGGAGTATAATTGCCATGCAAACGTACATAAAACGAAATGTCGTACGTTTTCCCTGCGATAAAATCTATTTCCGGCGTAAATGTCCAAGCGTCGTGAGCGGCTTCGGTGTTGGTTACAATATAACCATACCTCATGCCCGACATGCCATAAATGGGTCCGGACGCATCTCCAAGCGTACCTGCGTGCCAAATATCAGCCGGATAGTTCGGGGTAGCAACAGTAGTCCACCCTTCCGGCAAAGGAAAATCAGGACCGGGCGATTCAGTTACCTCAAAATTCTCGTAATAAATAACTTCATTTGCTGCCGTTTGCGACTTAACAGGCTCCGTAACAAGACGTGTCTGCCCTGTTATATCATCATTCGATAATGTTCGTAACGTTTGTCCATTCAGGCTTTCTGTAAATAATCCGGCTGCCATCATAGCTGCCAGAAAAATTGTACTAACTGTTCTCATAACAAAAAAGTTTTTAGTGATAAATTCAAAAATTGTCGGGGACAAATTTATTTATACAACAGGTATATTTCCAAATTAAAGTGGGGTACAAATGGGGAACCACCGTAAAAATATTCTATTATAAATAAGGTAATTAATATTTTTGATGCGGTTTCATTCAACATTATTGGAAAAAGCAATGCTAACTTGGACAGACAAACAGACATAATGAGATTGAAATTTATATGCTCATGCTAAACAAACTCAGTAGCTGGCTGAACGATAGAAACAACAACCTCATTACCTGATTAGATTGAAATAGAATGAGGTACTGAGTATTGTTTATGGACGCCTCGTCGCTTCCTAAAAAGCAGCCGCATAACGGCAACAACAATCAGAATATCAAGGCGTAATTTACGTATTGTGTCATCTACTTGCACAGTGTCTGTAATTGACCCCGTTCTTGATTTCGCAACGACCTTGTCCTTACTATTGCAACGACCCCGTCCTTATGATTGCAACGACCCCGTCCTTGCAATTGTAACGCCCCCGTCCTTACGATTGCAACGACCCCGTCCTTATGATTGCAACGACCCCGTCCTTGCAATTGCAACGACCCCGTCCTTGCGATTGCAACGACCCCGTCGTTACAATTGTAACGACCCCGTCCTTACGATTGCAACGACCCGTTGTTACCGCATGCCTTTATATTCAACGGTAATAACGGGGTTAATAAAGCGGGTGGAAAAATTTCCGTCCCTGCCCGAATCGCAATTTGAACATGATTTTCAAGATGGCACTGTGTATTTGATTGTACCGTCCCTGCGGCGCTTTATGAGTTTTGTGTAACATCAGTCAGTAATAATAGCCAATAAAACAGCAAAGAACATTATTGTAATAACAATGACCGTACACATCAGTATGCACTTTACATATTAAATTTTCTACAATCTGTTTTGTGTAAAAATATTTTCTACATTTACGCGCAAAATTCAAATGATGATTATTGATATACGAAACAGATTCTTAACACTGATTATTCTGCTCGTTGTTCCCTGCGCCGGCAAGTCAAACAGCCTGATGCACCGGTTCGATTCCATTTCGACACAAATTGAACAAACGGCGCTTTACAGGGGGGCTGAAGCGAAAATGAACCTTAACATGCTACGCGAAATGGCAGATGCGCACGCCGACAATCCTTCGCTTTACATTCGCACGCTGTATCTGGAGGCATTTCTTTACAATGTACAGGGCATTACCGATTCTACTTTGATTCCGCGAATTAAAACCGGCATTGAGCAGCACGATAGTCCAACGCTTTCGTTTGAAAAGACGCTGCTGAACTATACTTTGGCGTTAAGCTACTTTAATGTGGGCAATTATTCCGACGCTTTTGCAACGGCGCTCTATGCGCTGGACGATTTCAAGGCACTGGGCAACCGCAAGTTTATCGTAAAAACATTTCTTGCGCTGGGAAACATCTGTGCCTCTATCAGCAGCGACACAATGGCTGAAGATTATTACCGGCAGGCGCTTACGTTTATTGAGCCGACGCAGACAGAATATTATGCACTGCACTCCAATATTTACATGATTTGGTCGCACACGCCGGCGCGACGGCAGGAGGCGATTGACTCGCTGCTGAATCTGATTCCCGTGTACCGCGATAGAAATGAAACAGGACTGCTGGCGGTTATTCTTCTGAATATTGGCGCCTGTTACCAGTCGAACAGCGAACCCGAAAAGGCATTCCTGTTCCTCAAGAATATGCTTGACTCCATTCAGAATGTGGATAACCGGAGGCTGCTGTTTTCGCTCTATCAAAATCTGGGAAACTATTATGTGTCGGCAAACAATTTGAAAAACGCGCTCGATTATTATACGCTGTCGAAAAACATTGCTGCCGGCGACCGTAATCCGGCGTTTCTTTCGCATGTAACACTTCATCTGTCGAGGCTTTATGCCGAATTGGGCTACGAGGACAGCGCCTATTATTATCTGCGTCAGCATAATAGTTTCAACAGTCAGTTTTACAACGGCGCCAAAGCCATCGAAGCCTACCGGTCGTACATTTCGGTCTTTCTCGAATCATCGGAAAGCCGGCTCAAAATTGCCGAACAGGATATTCTGCTTCAAGAGAGACGCTTTATCATTACGCTTATCTCGGTTTTTGCACTGATTATATTGGTTATATCTTTGCTGATAGTGGCGCGTCAGCGAAAGCGATACAAAGAGGCTGAAAACCGCGATTTGGAAATGCGCCTGCAACACGAACATCAGATACAACAGTTGCAGGAAGAGAAAATTGAGGCACAAATCAGGGAAATAACATCGTATTCACTTTTGCTTTTCAACAAAAATCAGGTGTTGCAACAAATTGCCGATGCTTCGGAACACAAACCCAAAACCACTGCCGACATTAACGAAAGTTACGAAACGATAAACCGGATTGTGAAAAACAATCTCAATACAGATAGCGATTGGAACAATTTTGTAATGCACTTTGAAAAGGTGCATCCACACTTCTTCGACCGGCTAAAATCGTGCGGCGACACGCTTACCGAAACAAACATGCGGATATGCGCCTATTTCCGCATCGGCATTGCGCCAAAAGAGATTGCTCAAATGATGAACATTGCCCCCGATACGGTAAAAGTAACACGCCATCGCCTCAAAAAGAAACTTGGACTGAAAGAAGATGACAGCCTTGATGATTTTTTGAGGAAACTTTAACGTTAGTTAGTTTATAAGTAAGTGAGCAAAATTAATTCATGCTATTTTGGATTGACTAAATCCCGTTAGGGATTGCTGTTCGGTAGAAAATGTAATGCGTGAAAATCGTGCATATAGCCAAGTATGCATCCTTAACAGCACGCGAGCTTTGTGGTGTAATTATTCTACCGAGCGATACATTTGCTAATGCCGAACTCCGTTTCTTAACGGCATGCTTAATATAAGAACAGGAACAGCACATGAAAAATAATATTTACCCATACGAAACGTGATAGAACCCCAAAATAACTTGGCGGACGGCAATAATTCAAACAACTTCTTAATAGCGCTATCTCCCTTATTATCAAGATTAATTCGTTTGTAATTCATTTTTCATTGTATATACAGGGAGCTTCTAAAAATTAGATTTTCGAGGCTTGCGATTGAAACAAGAGCGGAGTTTACTAAAGTAAATGAGCATTTTGGTGAAAGAGCATAACGAAGAAAAAGCAGTTTTTAGAAGCTCCCTACAATGAAAACATGTTTTTTCCGTTGTATAATCGGCGTATAACATTATTGATTATATTTGCCGATGAAAATTACTGCTTATTTTATGAAAAGCTCACTCTTTGTTTTGGTACTGATTTTCGCCGCTTGCCTGCCTGCAATGGCACAGCGAGGCGGCGAAACGGTTTTTGATTTGCTTAATCTGCCGCAATCGGCGCGAGTAGCTTCGCTTGGAGGCAATCAGGTAGGGCTTGCGGGGCACGATTTGGCAATGCTTGTAAACAATCCTGCTCTGCTCGACTCCGCTTTATCCAAACAAATATCAATTAATTACACGCCGTATATTAAGGATATTAATTACGCTTACGGGGCTTATGCGCACTCTTTCGGCAAAGTCGGAAATTTTGCTCTTGGAGTTTACCACGTGGGTTATGGCGATTTTACGGGGCGGGACGAAACCGGCATAATTACAGGCGATTTCACCGTTAGCGAATCGGTTCTTCAGCTGGCATACAGCCGGAAGATTTCGACGCACTGGCATGTTGGCGCAGCGTTGAAACCTGTTTTCAGCCGCCTCGAAACCTATAATTCGTGGGGAATGGCATTTGATGCGGGAATGTTTTATCGCAGCGCTAACGGACTGACTTCAGCAGGAATTGTTGTCCGAAACATTGGACGTCAGCTTGATTATTACCACGAAACTTTTGAAAGTATCAAGCCAGATTTACAAATAGGCTTTTCGACAAAACTGGCGCACGCTCCCTTCCGCTTTGCAATTACCTTGCAGGATTTGCTGACAAAAAGTCTGCTCTATACCGTTCCCGACGAAAATAAAAACATAGCTTTTGCCGATGACCAAAACGCCTCGAAAGACGGTTTTTTCGACGATGTTTTTCGCCGTTTCAGGTTTGGCGTTGAATTTGTCCCTCTCAAAAATTTTTATGTGGCAGGCGGTTTCAATCCCCGTATGCGTCATGATTTGGGGGTCGAATCAAAAGTTTCGACAGTAGGTTTTTCGTGGGGATTCGGACTGCGCATCAAGCAGTTCCAATTTGCATACGGCTCGGCGCGGTACCACCTTGCAGGCACAACTAATCATTTTTCGATAACCGCAAACTTATCGTCTTTTTAATATCATCAAAAAGCGAAATCATTATAAATTCGTACATTTGTGGCGATATTCAAACGGTTCATTTTTTTAATAATTAACACAAACCTCTTTTAATAATATGGATTCACCTTCAATCATAATTGCCGTCGATGGTCATTCATCCTGCGGCAAAAGCGCGGTTGCGAAAGATATTGCGCGTGTTCTCGGTTTAACCTACATTGATACTGGTGCTATGTACCGTGCGGTAACACTGTATGCCCTCCGAAACGGCATTATTTCGGACAACGGGATCGACTCCAAAGCCATGCAGTCAGCACTCAATAAAATTGATATTCAACTGATAAAAAACAGGGAAACATCGAAAGTCGAAACATTTTTGAACGGCGAAAATGTAGAAGATGAAATCCGTACATTGCGAGTTAGCAACAATGTAAGCGCCCTAAGTACGCTGGCTTTTGTGCGTAAGCACCTTGTTGAACTTCAGCAAAAGATGGGCGAAATAGGCGGAGTTATTCTGGATGGCAGGGACATCGGAACGGTAGTTTTTCCGAATGCCGATTTAAAACTGTTTATGACGGCATCTCCCGAAATACGTGCAAAACGCCGTTACCTCGAAATGCAGGAAAAAGGCGAAAATGTAAGTTTTGAAGATATATTGGAGAATGTAAAAAAACGCGACCATATTGACAGCACCAGAATCGAAAGTCCTCTTAAAAAAGCCGAAGATGCCCTGTTTTTAGATAACAGCGCTATGACACGCGAAGAACAACTCAACTGGACGCTTGCACGATTGAAAGAAATTGGTGTAGATATTCCTGCATGATAAAATAATTCACTGATATTAATATGATTACCTCATTCAATAAAACAGGCATTAAAACTGATGCGGGATTAGTAGAGAGAAACCGTTGTTAATCGTGTCGTGAAAAGGAATGTCATTAGGCACTTCGCACATCTGTTTGAGAAACTCAATATGCATTTTGCCGAAAAGTTCAATCGTATCCCATGAATCTATGCCGAGTTGTTGCAAAATATTGAGAAATTAACGCTTTACATAATTGAGTTGAAAGAAGAAAATGAAACGCAGCAAAAAGTGTATCAAGAGTTGAAAAATGAAATAGACAAATTAAAGAATATTATTCGGTGTGATTTTTGTGTGCCACGTGCGATTTTTAATAAAATAATTACGATATTTGGACGTTCAATTCAAAATCAATATCGTCATGCTTCTACAAATAATAAAACATCTATTCACAGCAGGATTGCCATTTCTTCTCGCGTCCTGCATGTCGATGTCAACCCTGCAATTCGATGTGCTGCGCCCCGGCGAAGTTACAATTGAACCCGAAATTGTTTCGGTTATTGTAATGGACAACACTCAACCTTTTCGCGACGACAGTGTTCATCTGGTAACAACTATCGAAAGAAAGAACAATGCTGCTGATATGGCTTCCCTCCCTCAAAAACAGCAGTATATTGATACCATTTGGGTTGACAATTTTGGAGTGATTGCCGTCCAATCAATGGCAAATGCGTTGAGAAACAAAGCGTTTTTCGACTCAGTTTACTATCACAATGCGTCGTACCAATGGACAGAGATGACGGATGCAAACAAATTTTCGACAATACAGCAACTTTGCCGGCAATACAATGCCGATGCCGTTATTTCACTCGAAGGCTATGCATATAAAACAATGATGGAAACGAACAGTTGGGATTATAGCACTTATGGAACAATGGATGTTGCAGGAGGAACTGTCTGGACAATCTATCGCAAAGATGGTGTGTTGCTTGATACATTCTTTAAAACCGACAATATATTTTGGGATGAAAATGCCGACAACTTTGGGCGGCTGCACAATCTTCCGTCGCAAAGAGAAGCGGTTGAAGTAATGGCTGATTACTTGGGCGAAGCATATCTTCAGCACATAACGCCTTATTGGGAAACTGTTTCGCGACA
Organism: Cytophagaceae bacterium; assembly: GCA_031285765.1. GTDB lineage: Bacteria > Bacteroidota > Bacteroidia > Bacteroidales > Marinilabiliaceae > WRMI01. The sequence goes on from JAITVO010000325.1 coordinate 10,710, forward strand.
ATACTTTTCGAGCGGCAACTATCTGTTCAGCAGAGCAAACGACCTTCACAGGGCAAACAATTGGGATGACGCTGCCAAAATATGGTATCATGTTTACGAAACAGGCAAAAAGGCAGAAAAAGCGCAGGCTGCTTTTAATATTGCCTTGTCTTACGAAGTACGCGGCGATTTTGAGGAAGCAGTTGCATGGGGAAATATCAGCCAGCAACTTTTTGAAAACTTGAGCACAATCAAGGCAAGCGAAAGTGTGAAAAGCAATGTCAATCTCTATTCCATTCAGTTGTCGGAACGTTATCAGGAAAAAACGAAATTAGATGCACAAATCGGACCGCAGAATTAAAATTACTCCTTTTCGCAAAATACACAAACAAGCCTCTAATGTTAAAATTTCAATATTCCGAATTCAAGGTTCAATGTTTGATTTGCAGGCTATAAATTCGTAGCATCTCTATATTTCTGCAATTATAATTATGACAAACTGATACCCTATCGCTATCAAACAATTTAAATTATTTGTAAAATTCAGACCTGTTTCATGAGTTAATTATATGGGAACCTCTAAAAACTAAAAGTTCGAGGCTTGCGAGGCGATAAAAGCGCAGTTTACATGAACGTAAATGAGCATTCTATCGTCCGAAGCATAACGAAAAAAATTGGAGTTTTTAGAGGTTCCCATATGTCTTTCATATTCACAATCAATTATTATTGAGTCGTTCTTTCGGTACTTTATGAGCTGTAACAGAAGTGAATTACATACCATCACTATATCAATTAGTAAAAAAAAAATCAAACGTTTTCAAATTGGTCTGCTTTTTGCGGTCAGAGCAATCCATATTTAAAAGTTGAGAAAAAAGAAAACCAAAATCGTTTTCCAACGTTTAAAGGACAAAAAATAATTTTCAACATTGTATTGTATGAAAACGCTTCTGTTAATATCTGTCTTTATCGGATTGGGATGGAATGCATACGTTATACAGGGACAAAATCAACCGCCTGTTCGCAGGGACGTTAATGTTCTTAACATCGAAATTGTTGATGGCGACACCATCCCTCATGTCAATCTGAAAGAAGTAACTATTATTCCGCAATGGAAATTTAAAAATAAACGTGAGGAAATTGTATATACAAGATTGATGCGTAATGTAAAGATTGCGCTGCCTTACGCGCGTACTGCGTCCAAAAAGCTGTACGAAATCAACACCAATATGACATTAATTGATGGCGAAAAAGCACGTAAACAGTATTTGTCGAAAGCAGAAAAAGCCCTGTTTTCCGAATTTGAAACACCCATCAGGAAACTGACATTTTCGCAGGGAAAGGTGCTGATAAAACTGATTGACCGCGAAACGGGAAATACCGGCTACGAGCTGATTAAGGAATACAAAGGTGGCGTTTCCGCCTTTTTCTGGCAGGGAATTGCACGGCTTTTTGGCGCCAATCTGAAAGACGGTTATAAGCCCGACGAGGAAGACGCTATGATTGAACACATCGTAAAACTGATAGATTCCGGCATGATATAAGATATAAACATCTGTACATAAAAAATAAACGGATGAAACTGTTGCTCTCATGCGAACATGGCGGAAATCAAATTCCCGAAAAATATGCAGGACTGTTTACCAATGCCGGAGAAACAGTGAATACGCACAGAGGCTTCGACGACGGAGCCCTGTCGCTTTTTCGTGCTATTGAACAGCGCTGCCACGTTATATTTTCAATCCACAGTGAGGTTACCCGATTGCTGGTTGATAGCAATCGTTCAATTTACCGAAGCTCCCTGTTTTCTGAATTTACCAAAACGCTCGACCACAAAACAAAAAACGAACTGTTGCAACTTTATTATTATCCTTTCAGGCGAGCTTTTCGCGAACAGGTTGTCAATGCAATTGATGGTGGCGACACGGTTTTTCATCTTTCAGTTCATGCTTTTACGCCCGAAATCAACGGAAAAGTACGCGATGCCGATATAGGCTTGCTGTTTAACCCCGCACATGGAACCGAAAAACGAATGGCTGTGGAATGGCGACGTATTCTGAAACAAACTTTTCCGAAATTCGTCATCCGATTTAATTATCCTTTTTTGGGTAAACCCGACGGACACGTAGCTCCTCTGCGAAAAGAATTTGGCAATAAATATACGGGATTCGAAATTGAACTGAACAGCAAACATGCTAATATTCGAGGGATAAACGAAAAGATAGCAATATCGGTTAATAAACTAATGAGGAAATGATTAGATATTGTCATTGCTTTTACAATAGACCTTTGCCGAAAATGTAATAATTTAGCTAAAACAGTTCACATCTCATACTTTTTCCATCGGCTGAAGCTCAATGTCGTCAATTTAAGTCTGAATTGTCATTAATCTTAGAAGCTGTTTTAAATAAAAAGATGGATTTGCAAATTTTGTAAGGACGCTGTTTTTATTAAAGAGTAAATTTTATCTTTTTCACTCACAATTCGCAATCTTTCAGACCCATACCAAACTGCGGTCATTAATATTAAAAAGGCAATAAGTCATACCGTTTGCATAGTCCCGCAGAAACGATACTTTATTAGCCGTAGATTTTTATCTATGAAAAGCAATAATTACATGCTGCAAAGTCCCTGCGGGATTTTCTAAAACAATCTACGTATTATTTGAATATAAAAAACTCAAATAGCTTTTATCAACGTTTTTTTTCGTATTTAGAGGAGAAAAAAAGGGAAAGTTTTTGAATGGATTTGTATGACGTAGAGTGATAACTGATTATATTTGCACCCGAATTTAATCATTTAATGATGCGTACACGCTTATTGATAACGGGAATCGTTTTTGCCACCGTTGTTTTGTTATTGTTGAATATTGCTTTAGGGTCCGTTTATATTCCTTTGCGAGCTGTGATAGAAATATTGGCAGGCAACATATCGGACGTTGAAAGTTGGGCAATCATCATTAATAAAACACGATTACCGCAATCTTTAACGGCAGTTTTGGGGGGAGCAGGATTGGCAGTAAGCGGCTTGCAAATGCAGACACTTTTCAGGAATCCGTTAGCCGACCCTTCTATTATGGGCGTCAGTTCGGGGGCAGGATTGGGTGTGGCGCTTGTGCTGATGGCTGGGAACATTGGCGAGCTTGCTTTAAGCACACATGGTATCTTTGGACATCTTACCATAACCACAGCTGCATTGGGAGGAGCTGTTGCCGTTCTTTTTATGATTCTCTTTCTTTCCAATCGTTTGCGAAACAATGCCATGTTGCTGATTGCGGGAATTATGACCGGCTATGTGGCTTCGTCGCTTATTAGCATCCTGAAGTTTTACAGCATGAAGGAAGACGTTCATTCTTTCGTAATATGGGGACTGGGAAGTTTCTCATCCGTATCGTGGCTCAAGATGCAAGTATTTGCCCCTGCCGTACTGACAGGACTTCTGTTTTCCTTTTTATTGATAAAACCGCTTAACATACTGGCATTGGGCGAAGATTATGCGCGAAATCTTGGCGTAAACATTAAAAAGTCGCGCTTCTTTATTCTTTTTGTAACAGGATTACTGACGGCTGTTATTACAGCATTTTGCGGACCTATTGCATTTTTGGGACTTGCAGTTCCACACATAACGAGAAGTTTGTTTCGAACCTCGAATCAACGGATTCTGGTTCCTGCCGTAATGCTGTCGGGTGCTGCGCTCGCTTTGTTTTGCAACCTGATTGCACGTTTACCCGGTTTCGATGGTGCTTTGCCTGTCAATGCAGTTACTGGAATCATCGGCGCTCCCATCGTAATTTGGGTAATTGTTAAGGGAAACAGAATTTATTGAATTAAGAACTTATACTACTCAGTAATTACCGGTAGTAAACTTGGTAAAGCCTAATTTGCATAACCACAGACGAGCGAGATGTTGCTTGTAGAATGCAGAGGCACGATTAGTTGCATATCTGCAGAACACCTATTTGAAAGAAGTGATTACCATAATTATATCCCCTAATTAAGGGAACCACTAAAAACTCAAAGTTCGAGGCTTGCGAGGCGATAAAAATGCAGTTTACATGAACGTAAATGAGCATTTTATCGTCCGAAGCATAACGAAGGAATTGGAGTTTTTAGAGGTTTCCTTTAGTAACCCATGTTATGCACTAACTTGAATTGAAAATCGGCATAAGCCAAAAGTCAAATTTTAGCTCCGCCTATTTTCAATCATAAGAACAGGCGAGCTGGTCGCTGAGCGTGTCGAAGCGGAGCGTTGCCTGCTGATGTCCTACTCACTGATTTCACTGCCCGCAAGCGCAGAATATATGTTTTGAAATTTATTCTGCCCTTACGGGCAGTGAAAATTTCGTATATTTTCCGTAAGCTGCGCTTCGCTTGCATACGGTTATGAAGATTAGGCTTTTCAAGCCTAATGCGTAACATGAGATTTTAAAGCAGCTGTATTTATTGTGTACTGTCAAGCGTCCCGTTAGGGACGGAATGGAAATTATACATTCCGTTCCTAACAGGCTACCATTTATATACATTTTTTTGACAATACGCTCTTTCTGTATATCCGATACCGGTTACCGGTAACCGGTTAACAGTTTCCGGATGCCCGCTAACGAGTGCCGGATGCTCGCTAACGAGTGCCGGTAGCCCGCTAACGAGTGCCGGTAGCTCGCTAACGAGTGCCGGTAGCTCGCTAACGAGTGCCGGTAGCTCGCTAACGAGTGCCGGTAGCTCGCTAATGAGTGCCGGTAGCTCGCTAACGAGTGCCGGTAGCTCGCTAACGAGTGCCGGTAGCTCGCTAACGAGTGCCGGTAGCAAGACAGCGGTTGAAAGAAATAGATTTACACTGGCAAGAAGTATTTAGGCTCATTTAACTCAAAATGTGATCAGCTTATTCGTTTCTATCAATTGTGTATAAACGATAGCCCTAACGGGACTGTTAATAGAGAGGTGATTTCAATTTTTACCAACATTATGTTCCTAACAGAACATTGAAACATCATGCAGCAGATAGTACAAAATAAGCAAAATTGCTATAGAAAGGGAAGTAAAATGGTAGT
>JAITVO010000358.1 GCA_031285765.1 Cytophagaceae bacterium
ACAAAAATGGTTTGCAAATAACAGTGGATTCCAGTTTTAACTGTTCAGTTTTATTTATTGACAAGGGGATTAATCCCCTTGTTGCTTTTATTCGCAAATCAATTCTGTTTGAGTATAAATATTACCATAACTGTTTTTTTTATATCTGATACAATCGTCCTGTTTTATCCGGAACTTTACAGTTCATTTTGTTTTAAACTATTTTGCGGACAGTATTCAAAACATCTGCCGCAAGCAACACAATTTGCATGGTCTATTTCGTACTGCTTGCGCGTGCGTTTAACCGACAAGCCTATTAATGTGAAACCTGTTACAAGCCCAATTAGTGCGCCGGCAAAGGTTGAATAAAGTCTAAAATCTTTTTGTATTCCGTTGTAAATTTCAGCGAGCGCTTCGATGGTTCCGCCCTGTCCGTAAAATGCTTCGAGTTCGAGGGATAGAATGTCCTGCGGGGCGGATTCATGCTGCACAACCATATCGTAGAGGCGGACGTCTTTGTTTGCTCGGCTCAAATTGCTACTGATTGAGCGCATCAAAACAGCCCCTGCAAAAATCATCAACGGGAGGAATACGATAAAATAATTTACAATACGTTTCACGCCTTTTATGCGAGTTTCTTTTATTTTATTATCGTAAGGAGGCTTGATAGCATCAACAGGACAGGCATTATGGCAAAGTTCGCAGTTGATGCACGGGCGTTTGGTTATTTGAACTTTCCATATTGATACTTGTGCAAAAAGCGAAAGCAATGCTCCATACGGACAAAGAAAACGGCAAAACGGTCGCCCCGTAAACACAGCGGCAACAAGCAGTAATGCTCCAAAAAGAATTAAGCCAAGGTCGCCACCCATACGGAAAATTCCGATAAACGGGTCGAAACGACAAATGATAAAACTGCTTCGCGTTACTGCGTACAGTATCGCAAAAATAAGGTAAATCCACGGAGTCATTCTCAACATGGCTGTTACGGTTTTCGACAGTTTATAGTTTTTTAAATTTACCAACTCCTGCAAAGCGCCCATTGGACATACGCCTGCGCAAAATACCCTTCCGAACAGAAATGCAAAGAGCACAGGCAAAATAAAAAAGAGCAGTACCGATAATGGCAATATGTAAGTGTCGTCTGCCAATGCAAGTGCGATATTTTGAACAGACCCTATGCTGCAAACACATCCGCTACGAAAAAAACCAAAATAAGCCACTGAGATAATCGATACTGCAACAACAGGTTTATGGGTGCGCTTTTTGAGTGTAGCCCAGGCAACTATGCTCATTAATAGAACTAACAGGATAATATCGACAGTAATCCATGCAGTTTCGTGGGGTACCTGATAGGTTATATCGGGGTATTGATAGCCCGACTCGAAATCGGGCTTCGGAAACCTGTTTTGAGCATTTACTGTAACGGCAAACAGCAATGAAATAATAGCAATTAACAGTTTTTTCATACTTATTCTTTAAGTTGGTAAGCCATATCGAAAGCTACACGTGTTATTGCCCCTGACGCACATACGGTAGCTATTTTACATTCGTTGCAATCCTTACACAAATCGCGTTTTATTTGCAAATAAAGCGAGCCATTGCCAAACGAGGTGCATCCCTTTACGCATTTGCCGCATCCGTTGCACAAACTTTCGTTGATGGTGTATTCAAAATACGGGTCTTCTACAAATTGTCGCTCAATAGCTCCTGTAGGGCACATCAGGTTTTCGGCAGCTGTGTTCAGCTCCTTTACATTTGAGCGGTAATAGCCTCCGCACAAATCGCAATAACCGCACACTTTGTTGGCATGTATGCACTTTACCGCCGAAATTGGCAATACGCAATGTGTTTCGCATCGTCCGCATTGCGTACATTTTTGTGGATCAATTTGCCAGTAAAGAGTTGCTTCCTGCCTTTTTGCTCTATACATCAACCCTCCCGAAACGGAGAGAATAGCGCCGCCTGCAACTGCCGACCCCAGCGTCTGTAAAAACTTGCGGCGGGCTATCGGACTTTTTTTATTTTCATTGTTTGTCATCTTTCGCTAAATTGTGATTCCTTTTCGTAACGGACAGTCGGCATCGCAATTGGAACACGCTGTTTTAGTTGCCGGCGACATGTTGTACTGAAATGTGGAAATCATATTTTTACCTGCAGCAAATAATTTATTCTTGCTTATTTTTATGTTGTATGCTGTATTGCCGCCGCCCAAATCTTGACTGTTGAGCAACAGGCTGCGAAATTTGCCGTCGGCGCTGTAGCAACTAACGCGCGGATTTCCTTTTTCGGATGTGATGATTTCGCCAGCAGAGGTATATGCCAAATGAACAGGATTGCAGCATCCGCAAAACATGCCTGCTGCGCCTCCCGCTTTTCCGAAAGAACCAAGATATTCGCCGTCAAAGGAATAACTTTCGACTTGATGCCTTCCTGAATTTGAACAGTAAACAGTTCCATTTGCACAGGTTATGCCGAATGAATAGCTGGGAATAACAAATCCGTTGGGACTTTGAATAAACTTTTTAAAATTGCCGTCGGTAGTGTATTTACAAATATTTTTGGATGCCACATCGGTAACAAATACAAAATCGTTATCAACAGCTATCGAACAGTAATCCGACAACTCGCTGCAAGCCTCCCATGCGTGAAGCTGGTTGCCGTTTATATCATATACTTCGATGTGGGAGGGGAAAAGCAAGTAAATACGGGCGTTGCTCACGCCAATGTCGCGAAGGTTATTTTTAATGGTAAAATTATTCAGAAGCGTTCCGTGCTGATTGTAAATAAAAATATTGCCGGAGGCAGCAACAATCAACTCTTTACCTAATAATTCAAATGCCTCAATATGTTTGGGAACACTGAACGACGAAACCAGTTTATAAGGTGAAGTCATTTTTTTTACATTAGCCGGTGCATTGGTGTTCTCTTTGCTACGCATCGAATTTTTATGAAGCAACACGCCCGATACTCCCACAATGCTTCCACCTGCAACAGCAGAACCAACAACTTGCAGGAATTTTTTCCGTGAGATTTTTTCTTTTTGTGATTTCATATCTGTATTTGCCTGACTGTTTACTTTTTACCTGTTAATATTTGCAGTCAGTAATAGTTTTTGCCGCTGCAAGTTATGGAATTATATCTGCTTTCCTCCGAATTTTCGCATGAAAAATGGTTAAAAAAACAATAATTCGGGTTGTATTATAACACCCAACATATTTTCCCAACATATTGAAATCTCTCCCGTCGCCTTCTTCATGCTTCGATAAGTTCAGCTACCACAATAGGAAGGTGGGCGTTGTCATTGGTTTCATCCAAAATACAGGTTATTAAGTACCAAACATAAATTAATTGATACTGTCTTTTACCACAAAGTTCACAAAGAATACACAAGGCTCACAACAGCATAGTGTCCTTTGTGAACAGCTTCGTGCTCCTTGTGGTTTACTTTTAGTGTAAATTAATTTTTGATTCATACTTACTGGTTCAAAATTTATACAATCAATAAAATTTAATAGCGGTTTGAGGTCTAAGGTTTCAATTCTTACTGCTCAACTTATCAGGCGCATTTCTTAATTTCGTATTTTTTAATTCATAATTCGTAATTGAACAAAGTTCGTAATTAAACAAAATGCGTATCTTTGCGCTCGAATGAAAAAGGCTTTTATTATCATCACAACTGTATTTGTTTTCGGATTATTGCATACTGTTGCGCAGGCGCCGAGGCAAATAATTGACCCGTATCAGCAAAGCGCGGAGAATCTCGACGGCTTTACGAACCGCATGGGCAACCGCGACTCTACAATGCAGCAAACTACCGTAATCACTACTGTGCCAACAGAAGTGCGCAACTGGAAGATGACCGGTTTGTTTACCCGTGCCGATTCAATTCCGGTTGATACGGTTTCGGACGGATTTCAGGTGCACAGCCCCGCCTACCGTCAGGCTGTTGCCAATGTGCAGCTCGGAAACGTGGGCTCTCCGTGGAAAGCGGCAATGGTTTCGGAAACACCCATCCATACGCGGTTTTTGTTTACCGAAAGTTTGCGTAACTTTTTTGCCACGCCCGAAAGTTGGAAGTATTACAACACACGCACTCCCTACACCAATCTTTATTATCAGAATGCGCCGCCAAAATCGCGTTCCGAAGAGGTTGTGGGCGTACTTTTTACGCAGAATATTAACAGCGTATGGAACGCTGGAGTCGATTATCAGGTAATTTCGTCTATTGGCAAATATGCTTTTCAAACGGCGAACAACAGGCATTTCAGATTGTTTTCGTCATATTCGGGCGAGAAATACGAAATGCAGACTTCGTTTGTATTCAACAGGGTGAAGCAGCACGAAAACGGGGGACTTCAAAGCGATTCGTCCATACTCTATCCGCCGGAGGGCACTATCGGGCGTACCGAAAATCTTGATATTATTTTTGACAACGGAAGCGCAACCAATCATATCGACAATTATCAGCTGTTTGTAAACAATTCGTTAAAAATAGGGAACGTAACAGTTTCGTCGCGCGACAGCGTAAAAACGCAAATGCCGCTCGGTACTGCGTTTCACACGCTTCACATCGACCGCATGAAACGGATGCTTTCGATTAACGGTTTCCCTGCCTATCAAAGCCCAAACAATTATTATCTGTACAACGCTTTTAATAAAGACTCTGTTAATACGCGCGACTCGGTCAGCTACACGTCGATTCACAATATTTTCCAGTTGAAGTTTAACGAAGAGGCAAACTCGCTGCTCAGGTTCGGACTGCGCGGATTCATCGGCAACCAGATTGAAATGTTTTATTACCCGTCGCCATCCGATTATTATCGAAGGGATTCGGTTGTACATCGGTTTGCCGACACAACGCTGGTTACAACTTATGTTGGCGGGCAGATTTTTAAAAATATCGGCGAAAACTTTAAGTGGAATGCCGGCGCAAAATTTTATTTTCAGGGTTATCGCGCTGGCGACAGCGAAATAACGGGCGCTTTGGACACACGTTTCAGAATACGAAAAGATACGGCTGGTGTGTTTGCCAATGGTGGCATGTTTTTGGCGTCGCCCGACTTTTTTACGCAGCGATATTTCTCCAACCATTTTGTGTGGGACAACGATTTCCGTGCCGTTAAAACGCTGAAAGTTTGCGGCGGTATTACTATTCCCACCCGAAAGCTGGAACTGACGGGCGAAGTGCGCCTGATTAACGATTTCATTTATTTCGACAGCGAAGCCATGCCCGCCCAAACGCCGGAAGTGCTCACGGTGATGGAGCTGAAACTGTACAAGCATTTTCAGGTGTGGCATTTTCACAGTCGCAACACGTTGCTGTACCAGCTTACGAGCAATCAGGAAGTGTTTCCGTTGCCGATGTTTTCGGGATACAGCTCCAACTATTTGCAGGGCGTTTATTCAAAAGTGCTATTTTTTCAGATAGGCATTGATTTGAGGTACAATACCGAATGGCATGCGCCCGCTTACATGGTTCCTACGGGGCAGTTTTACATTCAGCGCGAGCGGACGGTGGGCAACTATCTGTTTGCCGACGCTTTTATCAATTTGCAGTTGAAACGCGCCCGTCTGTTCTTCAAAATGTCGCACGTAAATCAGGGACTGTGGGGCAACAACTATTTTCATACCATCGGCTATCCTGCCAATCCACGCAGTTTCAGGATGGGCGTGTCGTGGAATTTTTATGATTGAATAACTGCTGCTTGTGCAATGATACTTAAAGCGTCGCGCAGAGGCAGTGCTTTATTAACCGCAGATTCAATTTACCACAGATGGATGCAAGTGTACTCAAGCTCCACTTTTTGATGTTTTATAAAATAGCTGCGTAATATGAATTAAATAAGCAAGAATAAAAAATGAACCGCCCGTTTATACTTACAGTAATAGCACTCTGCTTTATTCTGCAATCGTGCAGCAAAAACAGTAACATTGTTCCCAATGTGCACTTCGACAGTGTTATTTACCTTCTCGACCCAAAATACAGAAATAAGGATGTGTTTACCGTTTCGTATCTTGGCTATGCGGGAGTAATTGTTTGCAAAGCAGGGAACGTTTACAATGCTTTTGAGATGTATTGCCCCCACGACCAGAAAGAGAGTTGCAAAGTTAGCCGAAAAGATAACACCACCGCCATTTGCAACTGCTGCAAAACCGAATACCTGATTGCCACGTCGGGCGAGGTGATTGAGGGTGCATCGAAATACAGCCTGAAACAGTACAATACCGAATACAGTATTAATAATTATTTGAGGATTTGGAATTGATACCTGATAACAATATGCCATTTTAGGATGGCAATACCGTGTTTTTTTGCTGAAAATTTTTACTGATATGCCAACATTGCATAAAGGCATGTCAATATGTTGTATGTGCATCGTAACAAAGCATTGTAAGCCGTTACAATAAGATTGTAAGTCATCACAATCGTATTGTAAGTCATCACAATCGTATTGTGAGCCGTTACAATCTTATTGTAAGCCGTTACAATCGTATTGTAAGCCGTTACAATCGTATTGTAAGCCATTACAATCGTATTGTAAGCCGTCGCAATCGTATTGTAAACCGTCGCAATCGCATTGTAAGCCGTTACAATCGTATTGTAACGGCTTACAATCGTATTGTAAGCCGTCGCAATCGTATTGTAAGCCGTTACAATCGTATTGTAAGCC
>JAITVO010000035.1 GCA_031285765.1 Cytophagaceae bacterium
ATTGCGCAGCCGGACGGCAGTTTCTTACATTATCAATGGGACAGTGATGAAAGTTCACCGGGCGAGCCGACAAATTGGTTCACATCTTCCACGGAAAATCCGGATGAACTGCTAGAGGATGTTTTAGATTATAGCGGCATGACAGACAGTGGCACGCCGTCGACTTGGCTGCAAATGTGTTATGATTACGCGAATCCGGATCAGACTGATTTGTGGCTGCGCTATGAAATCTCGGACAACATGGTTTTATCCGGCACCGAAAACATTGCTGGCGTGGATTGTGATATCGATATCAGTGACACGATGTTTAACAAAACGGAATTTGCATACGATCCGGCGACAGGAATTTTATTCCGCATCGGCACGCTCGACATCGGCGGCGAAAGCGAGGAAATCCCGTATTCCTATACGGTGACAGAATTCACAGACGCGCCCGCGACGCTGGGCACATACACAGAATAAAGTAATGCGCCGCCGCAGAACGGCGGGCATAAAAAATAAAGCATACGTTTATTTAATAGACTTCATGCAAAACTATCCTAGCGATCAAAATTACAGATGCCACAAATCAAATTAAACCGCAAAGCAAAACGTTTTCTGCGGTTACGATACCTTTCAGCAACAACCTTAAAGCGCTTTATAAAACCAATGACATGTTCATTTAACATACGTTCAGAGGACACTGTGCGGTTAAAAACTCTTTCTTCACATGTAAGTTTCAACTTTTTTCTGCGCTTAATTGGCACAATTGAGTTCGAATGAATCCTGTTTATGCCAATGTAGCCGGTATCCGTTTTAGCCAAAATTTCTGGGCGAATATGTACTTTTGATTCTTTGAAAAGCCTGAAATCATGCTGTTTTCCATTAGCAAATGTTGTTGCGATGATTTTTCCGTCCTTCTTATCAACAATAACTTGTGTTTTTATGGTGTGCCGTTTTTTCTTGCCCGAATACCAACGACGCTGCCCCTTTTTGGGCGCTCGACGGGCGTTTCCGTCGCGTCAATCAGTATAACTTCGTACTCTGTGTCGCTTTTAATCAGTGATTTGCGTCCGGGCAGCGAAAATGCGCCATCTTTGATCAACGTGTCCTCGACCCATTTTATGATACGGAAAATACTGCTTTCGCTGACACCATAACTTGCCGCTACATGCGCGTAAGTCCTGTATTCACGCAGATATTCAAGTGCGGCTAAGAGCATATTTTCCAAGCTTAGTTTAGGCTTGGGGCCGCCTTTGCTTGTCAGGATTTCTTTTGCGGGGCGCAATATACTGAGCATTTTATCAAAGGTTGAGCGTTTTACCCCTGTAATTCGTCGAAATTTTTCATCCGTATACGCTTTTATATTTTCGTACTTCATTCGATCACTTCCTATTTTGGAAGTTTATCCTATTTGCTTGGGTTTTGCAAGAGGTCTAATTTTGATTGCGACAACTGATCGAAAATTTGATTAAATTCCTAATTCTAATTGAAAAAGGCGTTATAGAGGACAATAACGATCATTCTTCAAAACTCGATGATTTTTTTTTATATTCTTGTTGAAAAGTTGACGGATATCTGTTAAAATGATTTTTGTTGACTTACGCAAAACATTTTTAAGGAGGTGCGGTAGAAATGGCAAAATGTGATATTTGCGAAAAAAGCGTTCGTACCGGTCATAGAATAAGCATCACTCGTAGCCAAGTGTCTAGAAGAGCAAACAGAACTTGGAAACCGAATGTCAAAAAAATAAAAATTATTGATAATGGGACTGTTAAAAGCATCCATATTTGTACAAGATGCCTTCGTTCAAACAAAGTGCAGCGTGCAATATAATCGTTTTTGAAAACCATTTTACTCAGTTTTATTTTTATGCTTTTCCGCCGGAAATGCTGTAGGGTGTAGTTAGTATTGCGAATGAGATGGTGTTTTGAACACTCTCTTTTTTATCTTCAAAAAATTGCTTTCAATTGCATTAATGATGATTAAAATGCGTCCAATAGCGCTATTTGATCCTATATAAACGTCAAAAAGGGAAGATGATTACCATCTCCCCTTCCTATTGATACTCAAACTTCACATACGATCAAAAACCTTTTGAATAAAAATCGCCTCTTATCAAAAATCTTGTTCAAAAATATGTGCCTTTCAAGTAAACCAGATTCTTTATTAAACTTGGTATTTCTTTGCTTTGTGTTAAATTCAATTCCTTTATTGCATATTTACATCTAAACTCAACTTACATAAAACGCTTGCCAAAATCAGCTTTCAAAATTAAAATACCGTAATGCAGAAATTCTTGCAATAAAACTGAAAACAACCCTTTTTAAATAAATCCTTTCAACTAATTCTTTACATTGCATATATGAAGTTTGAGTTAATCATAGGATACCATATTTTTTGCAAAATTGCAAGTCAAAATACAAATATTTTAAATTTTTTTATAATAGTAAGAAATATTTTTAAAAATATATTTGCTGCCAGGCGGCGAATATGTTAGAATTGCTGTAGTTTTGTACAAGGGAGTTTGGCAT
>JAITVO010000050.1 GCA_031285765.1 Cytophagaceae bacterium
GTGCTCCTTGTGGTTTACTTTTAGTGTAAATTAATATTTTCTTCATACTTAAGAAACTTATTCTACCGTAATTTTTTGCGTTATTATTTTATCAGAATAATGCACTGATACTAAATATATCCCTTGAATAAGTTTCTCGGTAGAAATTGTAATACGAATATTGTTATACTCTTTTTCGAAAACCAGTTGCCCCAACTGATTGTAAATTTCAACTTTTGTAATTGGAGAAACTACAGTAACATTGATAAGTTCATTGGCAGGATTGGGATATATCGTTACCTCTTTTATGCTTTTGTTTGTACTTTCGCCGATAATGTCGGATGAGCGAGCCATCGAAACCACACTTGCCAGGCATGCCTGTGTAAAAAGTTGTACCTGCCTAAAATCATTTACACTTTTGCCGGTAACATCTTCTTTGGTATGAATATATGGACTTTCTTCATATTCGAAAGGAAAAATCCCTTGATAGCCATTTTGGTTAAAAGAAGTATGGTCGCTGTCGCCCCAAATCAGAAAACCTTCAAGTACGTGCAGTTCGGGAACGTACATGCTTGTTGCTGTTTTGTAATAGTTGTACAGTTTACGCGCGCTTTCCGGAAAAATAACACGCGTACGGTACTCTTCCAGTTCAGGAGCCAGATAGCCCGACATATCAATATTGAAATAGCCAAGAATATTCATAGCCTGATCCTTGCATCTTAATGCATAATCGGCGCTTCCATGCAATCCTATTTCTTCGGCAGTAAATGCGCAAATGATAATGCTTTTATCAAACTCCATTTCGCTCAAAATGCGGGCAATTTCCATAATTCCTGCAATTCCGGTGGCATTGTCGTCGGCGCCGGGCGATTCGTTTTCGTGCGGATTTGCGTCATCCGAATTAACCGAATCGTAATGAGCGCCACAAACAACATATTTATCGGGTTCAGTGCTTCCTGCTTTAAAAGCTATGACATTATGACTTGGATAGTCTCTCACATCTTGAAGCTCAGTTTGGTATCCGTATTTATCAAAATGAGCTTTAATCCAATTTTGAGCGTCAACGCATTGCGCAGTCGAGTAATACCTTGTACCGTAATTTTCGAGATGCCTTATGTAATATTCGAGCGTATCAATATTTATTTGCGAAACAAGTTTGGTTATTACTGTATCAATCGACGGCTGTGATTTAACCTCTGTTGCAAAAAGCGGCTCTTCCGATTTTTTTGTTGGATTGTCGGCGCAAATATTCTCAAAACTAAAAATGAAGATGAGAAAAAAACAGATTTTAGTCAGTTTCATAATGATATAAATTAATTCTTACGATGTAAACTCTATTTCCGTAACAATGATTCGTAAAACTCAATATTCGCCAGTATGCTGCTTTTTATATCAAACTTGGCGAGTGCAAATTTTTGTCCTTCCAATGCAATCGTTTGCATTTTATCGGGATTATTGAATGCAAACAGAATATTTTCGGCAATATTTTCAGTGCTGTAAGGGTTGCACAGCAAACCTGTAACATGATGCAATACAATTTCGGGTCCCGGTCCTGTATCCGAAAACATTACAGGTTTGCCGGTCATCATAGCTTCGGGGGCAACCAAACCAAGCGTTTCCATGTGCGACGGAAATACGCACAGTTCGGCTTCTTCGTATTTAGAGGGAACTTCAGCCAGTTTTATTGCTCCGCGAAATGTTACGTGCGACAGGATGTTTTCGGAAAACTGTCCCTTTAGATATTGTGTGTACGACGAGCCGTCGGAGAAAAACCATTCGCGACCGTAAACGTCAAGCGTTACGTCAGGGTATTTTTCGGCTACAAGCGGAATAGCTTGTATTAATTGGCGGATTCCTTTTTTTTCGCACACCGTTCCGGCAAAAACAAGTTTGTGTTTTTTTGTTTTCGATAAATCAGCCTGTGGAAACCGGCTCGAATCTATCGGAAAATTAATCACTTCAACAGGTCTGCCAGCCATCGAAAGGTATTTACCCGTATGATTGATTACATATTGCGTTGCAGCAGCAAAAGCGTTGGCTTTTTTAAAGGAAATGCGCTCCTGCGTGGCTTTCCACGAATTGATGGGGCGGTTTTCGCTTTCGGCAAAGAAATGATGACCGCCATGCAGACGAATCACTTTTTTACACAACATTCGACGCGAAATAAAAAAGAGCCCCGCTTCGCCTGTTTCCACAATATCAACAGGTTTTTCCCGATGTATCTCTTTTAACTTCTTCTTTATTTTAAAAGCGTTTTCAATAAAACTGCCTTTTCTGAAATACTTGGGCGCCGGAAGCCTGTAAATCGAAACGCCTTCATCGTCAATACAGTCGCCATCTTTTAAATTGCTCGAACCAATTACGGTTACGCGATGTCCATTCTGTACCAAACCACGTCCAATGGATTGAATAAAACTTCCAATTCCTCCTGTTGCCCACAACGGATATTCGTGCGAAAGAAAACAAATGTGCATTTTTACAGATTATTTGGTGGCGAGCGTTTTAATTGTTTTTGCGATGTTTTGCGATGCTTCGGTTACAGGATGCAGTGCAATGATTTTGAACCACTCCTGCTGCTCTTTCAGTTCGGCGGGATGCTCTTGCAATGCCCGCTTTACGGCGTCGATAATTTCCATTTTTGAATTGAGCCAAATAACGCAGCTTACCGATGGCATACTGCGAAAATGCTGGTATTTGTTGTTTACAATTGCCGACCAGTATTTCACAGTCGGCTGGTCGTAATTAATATAGATTGCCGGCTTTCCCATTACAGCAAAATCGTGTGCCATTGTTGAGCCAACGTTAATAACCGCATTGGAGTGCAATGCCACATTTACCAAAAGTTTTACGTCGTCGTAAGTGGGAAGGTTAAAATCCCATCCTTCTTTGGACGAACGCCAGAGCGGCGCCGAAACTTTGATGATTTCGGGATATTTTGCCACCACTTTATCAAAACGTCCCGAAAGGTCAACTGGACAGCGGCGCAATAATATTTGCGGACGCTCGTTTTCGGGCATTTTCATCAATTCTTCGGCAATATCCTGCAAGTAGAGGTCATCGCACGGAAAGGTAAGGTCGTTGCCCGAAAAACAAAGAACTTTACGTACAGGGTCAAGACTCCACTCTTTAAAAAACTCTTCCCGTGTTTGATGCAAATTTTTATCGAAATAAAATTCGAACTGCGGCGTGCCTGTAATGAAAATATTTTTTGAGTCAATTTCGGGATAATAGGCGTTCATCTCCTCTTTCATAAATTCCGACCACACTACGTAATATTTGCTGCGGACAAGCAAACGTGCTTTGGGCAGATTGTCCCACGAATAAATGGCACCCACAGTCGGAATGTTCAAGGCTTTGGCAGCTTCCGTAATCACCGAAGCGTCGATAGAGCGCTGGTGCGTACAGAATATAACGTCGGGATTTAATTCTTTCAGCACCTCTGTTTGTTGCTTAAAATAAGCGGTTTTGCGAAGATAATTACAGTATTTTTTTTCAAGTTTCAGGATTCTTTTGTAAGAAGCATAAAACGATGCAAGAAACGAAGCGAGCAGATAAAAAAAATTCAGTTTAATACCCTTATTTTTTCGCGTCCAGTTAAGCATGATGGTATCATTCTTAACTTTTTTTGTATTGTATCGCAAGCGAGCATAAGTTATTGTTTCTTTTAGCAGTTTACCCGTAAAAGCTTCACTGCAACGCGACATCAGGCGATAAGTTATTTTTCGATTGTGCAAATTTTGTACTTCGTCAATAATCTGTTCGGGCAAAATGGTCATCACCGTAATTTCGTCCGAAACATCGAATTTGTTGAGCAATTTGCTGAACATGTAGTTGCGTAAGCCCATTCCGTCGGGCACCAGAAAGCATATTTTCATAAAAAACTTAGAATGTTAAACAGTTGTGTCTTTATATTCGGCGCAAAATTACATATTTATTTAAATAACGACACATAAAATCAAGATTAAAACTGCTCCCTTTTATAAGTTATTGGTAAAAAGTTGCAATACTCATAATGCAATGTAATTGTGGTTGGTAATCCTTACAAAGTGATAAATGTTAGCACTGTATTCCACGTTGTTTTTTTGCAGAAACAGTATTTTATTTATGCGAATCAGGAGTATAAAACTGTTTTCATACTTTAGGCTAAAGCTCCATAAAATAAGTTTTCTGCCCATTCGCCAGCCAAAACAGACGGCAATCCTTGTAGCGAATATTTTGTCTTTTTGAACAGTTTCATGAAATATCTTATGATACATAGGCTTTAGCCCAAAAGCAACTACTAATTCACATTATTTATATTTTTTTCACCGACTCCAAGTAATGTTTTCGCTTATTATTTCTATTATAAAGTGTAGGTGAAAAGAAAACACTCTATAAAGCCTTAGTCTATTAAAGGGAACCTCTAAAAACTCAAAGTTCGAGGCTTGCGAGGCGATAAAAGCGCAGTTTACATGAACGTAAATGAGCATTTTATCGTCCGAAGCATAACGAAGAAAGTGGAGTTTTTAGAG
>JAITVO010000101.1 GCA_031285765.1 Cytophagaceae bacterium
GTTGAGTTTGGCGCCAAGATACAAGTCAGTCTGATGAACGGATTTGCTTTTTTGGATGATTTGGATTGGAATGCTTTCAATGAAGGTGCCGAGTTAATGGCTTCTGTGAAAAAATATAAAAGTCGCTTTGGGCATTATCCGGCAGAGGTTTTGGCTGACAAAATTTATTGTACGAGAGAAAATCGCAAACATCTCAAAGGCCTGGGTATCAAACTTCGGGAAAAGCCTCTGGGTAGCCCCAGCCTGTCAGAGGCAGTGGAAGATCACGTAAGACCTGGTGAGAGGAACCCAATTGAGGGAGTCTTCGGGCAGGCTAAAACAACATACGGCATGAATCGAATCAAAGCAAGACTGGTTCATACAAGCGGCTCCTAGATATCCACCATCCTAATGGTGATCAATCTGGTAAGATAACCGGGTTGGTACGCCATGCTCTGAACTAGACAAATCTAACTTTTTTAGCATGGAGATGTCAGAAATTAAGCCCTCTACAAAGGCTTGGATTGAATGTGGGCGCATGCTGCCTGAAAATATCGCCTTCTGCAGTAGTTTGACTTTTTCAGCAGACCCTATTTATCAAAAATTGCTGATTAAAAATCAAATATTTAAGCAATTGATAATCAAAGTATCATTGTTGCAACAAAGTCCTGCAAAGGTATTAAAAATTTATCACCCGTGAAAATAATTTTGGCTGTTGAGCATTGATTTTTTGACTCATTCTTTCACCGGCCTGTCATATCCAGAAATACATCTTCTCTGATACCGGTATAGTTGAGCCGCTCTGTTATTTTTCCGTCTTTCATCACAAGTACTAGCGGCATTTTACCGTTTGTGATTGTAAGGAATGTAACAGGATCTATAAAAAAGGTTTCCAAATAGTGCAGTTCTGTTTCTTCAATAAATTGCCGGCGTGTATCCTGTTCGCCCCAGAATATGCCGATAAAGTTCAGTTTGGCATCGGGGTGCCGTTTCCGGATGATTGCCAGCTTTCTGGCTGTCAGTTCACAGTACTGACAGCCAAGACCGTAAAAGCAGAGGATTCGGTTTCCGGAATTTAATATGGCTGGGTCTAACTTTTTGTCGGCAAAAGCCTCCTGCAGTGCGGCTTCATTTAATCCTGCATCCGATTTCCGTATCATAAAATCAGGAGGTGACAGGGTAAATACAGCTGCCAACAGCACCACTGAAAGAAACGCTGTGGATACCTTTTCATATTTGACACGGAAGGGAGTGGCGTTGCGGGAGACAAGAAGGAGAATGATAAAAAGGATGTTTTTCAGAATGGACGGGAGGGGATTCATTTTTACAAGATCGCCAAAACAGTGGCAGTTGTCGTGGTTGCCCCGCGCAAAATAAACGTATGTCAGAAAGAAACTCAACGAAACCAGCAATAACAGCGAGCTGGCGTATGAACAGGTTTTAAGCAGGTTCAGAATCAGACACAGCCCCAGTATGAGTTCCACGCAGATAATGAATCTTGCCAGGAGGCAGGAAAAATTAAAACCGAAAAACTGAAAGCCATAAATGTATATTTCAAATGCTTCCATCGAAAGCATTTTCAGTATGCCGGAGATGCAGAAAACCGCTCCAACGGCTGCCTTGCAGACATACTGTGCACAGTATTTGCCGGTTGTATCCATGGACGTGCTGTAATAAAAAACCGCATCAATTTGGATGTCAAACAATGCGGCTTTTAGCGAAACTCAAAAAAATTATTTGCAGGTTGTTTTTACAGTGTATCCCGCTGTGGTAACTTCAGAGTTTCCATCCGCACATTTCCCATCCTTAATGGTTACGGTCGTTACCGTATCAGATATTCCTGGCGCTGAAGTCGTACAGGTACATTCCTTTTCCTTATTGCAGGCGCTTAATCCTGCTACAGCTGCTACAGCTACAATAAATAACAGTTTTTTCATCACTAATAAATTATAAAGTTAAACATGTTGCAAAGGTAAAACTTTCTTTTTACAAAAAAAACGATAATGATTTTTTAACACGATTTTAATATACTTTATCGTCTCAGAAAACCGTCCTCTTCAGCAGATGTGAATATCCGGTTTAATCCTCCGCAGGCAACGCTTCGCTCGCCTGTTCTTATGATTTAAGCAAATTTAAAATTATAATTTTTCTCGACTTTGTTGCAACAAATAATATTTTGTATTTTAGATAATAACAGCCGCCAATTTTTGTCCTGTTTTGATGTCCATTTTTTATAATCGTTTAAAGGGAAACCATTTATGAAAAATTGACAATTAAAAATTATATATTTAAGCAATTGATAATCAAAATGTCATCGTTGCAACAAAGTCATTGTCAACTGTCAATTGGTTAAATGTACTTTCGTCGATAACACCTTGTTATCGTCCGAAAACAATCGTACAATGTAGATGCCGCTGGCGCCATTGACCAGAATCGCCTCCGCAGGGGTCGAAAATGTTCGACCCCTACCGTCGTACACAACCCTGCCCAGCATGTCGGTTATCTGTACCAATTTGAGAACAGAGCTGTTTTTGTTGACAATATAAACCGTGTTGCCGCTGACGTCCACAGTGATTCTTTCAATTGTACCAAAGTCTTTCCACACATTAGCGATCAGGTAAGCGGCTAACGAACCCGCCTGCACCCGCAGCGTGCAGGCTGTTATATTTACATTTGAAAACACATTGCTGGAGATTGCCTGTGGCGTTTCGGCAAGGTTAACAACTTCGATCAGATCTGAACAGTAGCCAAAAGCGCTACTCCCAATTGAAGTAACCGAGTTGGGGATGGTAACAAAAGCCATATTTACACAGTCGAAAAAAGCATTAGTTCCAATTGAAGTTACCCCGTTGCCAATTACTGCGCCGGTAATGGATTGCCATAGGCGTCAGCATGGAGCACTACCTGCAGGTGGAGGTGGATAATTGGGCATGGCTCCCTCGCCACTGATGGTAAGTACGCCCGTTGCCGAGTCAAAGTTCCACGTAAGTTCGCCCGTGGTGCCGCTTGTTGTTTGCTGCGGCAAACATCACCATGATGCCGCATAACATAATATATAATTTCTAAAAATTAATTACACAAATATTTTTCAATAATATTTTGGCTGTAAGCATCCCGATAATAGCTGCCAGAATTTGGCAATGCGTTCTTTGATAGAAGATAAATATCTGTTATGTGTGATATGTTTTCTCATAAACCACCATACCCTTTCGACAGGATTCAAGTCAGGCGAACAGGCGGGCAAATACCGGATTTCCATCTGGGGATGTGCTTTTACAAAATATTTCAATCGTTTGGCATGGTGGTAACGGACATTGTCAAGGTACAGGATGATTCTGGTTTTATCTTTATAAACCCTCAGTAATTTTGCCAAATGCTTTTTAAAAGACATGTAATTACCTTTTTGAGCGAAGTTTACAGTTAATTGCCCTGTGATCGGATTGATACTGCCAAAGCCGGTAACCCGCTCCCTTTTTGCCTGTTGGCATGGAACCTCCGGTTGTTTGCCTGCTGGAGCTCATTGAAATGAAAGTGTGGCGGTATTGCTCAGACTGAATTCATCCTCAAAGAGTATAACCGAGTCGTTGGATGCAAGGCATTCATCTAAGTTTTTTTTATCTCTGCTCTGGCTTGTTCTCGCTTTGCCTGGTCTCTTTAGGGATAAAAACCCTTTGCCTTTTGATAGCTGAAGCCTAAGGAATG
>JAITVO010000152.1 GCA_031285765.1 Cytophagaceae bacterium
CTACCAGTTACTGTGCGGCAATTGCAACCGTATAAAAGGCGACCGCCCAATGGAATACCTGCGGTTAAAAATAGAAACCCGCAAAAAGCTGTTGAAAGAGAAAATCATTTTTGGAGAATAAATTACTCAATCCTTCATAATTTACTTTCAATCCAACAGGATTTACATCTAATCCAATAGTATTCCCCAATGGATACAAATCGGCGATACGCCGAATGCTTTACACTGGGAACCTCTAAAAACTCAAAGTTCGAGGCTTGCGAGGCGATAAAAGCGCAGTTTACATGAACGTAAATGAGCATTTTATCGTCCAAAGCATAACGAAGAAATTGGAGTTTTTAGAGGTTCCCAGTGTTATTTCAACTGTATTCGGAAGACAGCATACACAGGCTTGATGTGGGGAGATTGCGGAATGGTATATGTTATTTTATAATAAGTACCCAACATAAATTAATTGATACAATCTTTTACCACAAAGTTCGCAAAGAACGCACAAGACTCACAAAGATATAGTGTCCTTTGTGAACAACTTCGTACTCCTTGTGGTTTGCTTTTAGTGTAAATTAATTTTTGATTCATACTTAATAGTAAGACTTAAAAGTTTAGATGACTTCGTAATTTGTTTTACAGGGTTATCAAAATTAGATAACAACTTCCGGAAGCCCGATAACGACCACCGGAAGCAAAATATTTTGTATATACTGTTAAGATTGAGAAAACGTTGTACTTTTGTCGCCATTAAATAACAGTCGGGTATTAAAAACATTCGGTGATGAACAAAGTACAGAGTAATTATGTTATATGGCTAAACCGGTGCTGGTTACGTTTCACAAAAACGAAAGCGTGTGGAATGGTATATTTTGGCTAATGAGGATGTTTTTTTATTAGTTAATAAATTTTGTAATAAAGGACACGTTAAACACTGGAATATGCGAGTCGCACAACTGTTTTGATATGTCAACAAAGATAAAGGTGGTTATGTTTTTTTATACAACTGGCATAAGTATAGAAGATTTTTATGTAAGTTTGCACGATTTTTATTCACCTGAAAAATTTAAAACACTAAACTAATGTCGGGTTCAAACTTTGTTGATTACGTAAAAATATTTTGCCGTTCAGGAAAAGGCGGCGCAGGTTCGGCGCACATGAGGCGCGAAAAGTTTGTCCCAAAAGGCGGACCAGACGGTGGTAACGGCGGTCGCGGAGGGCATATCATCGTTAAGGGAAACAGAAACTACTGGACGTTGATTCACCTCAAATTTCAGCGCCACATTTTTGCAGGCGACGGTGAAAGTGGCGGCAAGCAGTGCTCCACAGGCGCCGACGGCGAAGATAAAATAATTGAAGTACCTCTTGGAACCGTTGCCAAAGATGGCGATACGGGTGAAACGCTGTTCGAAATTACTGCCGACGGCGAAGAGCGGATTCTGGTGGCAGGCGGACGCGGCGGTTTGGGAAACGTGAATTTTAAATCGGCAACATTCCAAACACCTCGATTTGCACAGCCCGGCGAGCCAGCCATCGAAATGAGCGTCGTACTTGAGCTAAAAGTGCTTGCCGACGTGGGTTTGGTGGGTTTTCCCAATGCAGGGAAATCAACGCTGTTGTCAGTCGTTAGCGCGGCAAAGCCCGAAATAGCAGATTATCCGTTCACAACGCTCGTGCCCAATCTGGGCATTGTAGAATATCGCGATTTCAAATCGTTTGTAATGGCTGACATACCCGGAATTATTGAAGGCGCGCACACGGGCAAAGGCATTGGATTGCGGTTTCTGCGCCACATTGAGCGCAATTCTATTTTGCTCTTTATGGTTCCTGCCGACAGCGACGATATTAAAGAAAGTTACCTGATTCTGCTTAACGAGTTGAAACAGTACAATCCTGAACTGCTTGACAAAGCTCGGATACTTGCCATCACAAAATCGGACATGATTGACGACGAACTTCAAACCGAAATGGAAACGAACTTGCCCGATGTGCCCTGCATCTTTATATCGTCGGTAACAGGTAAAGGAATTATGCAACTGAAAGACTTGATGTGGCAAACATTGGAAAACTCATCGTTAAAAACAGATTAGCAGTAAATGAAAAAAGGTGTTGTAATTAAATCAACAGGAAGTCAGTATCTGGTACAAAGCGAAAACGAAGCGCCCCTCACTTGCAAAATAAAGGGAAAATTCAGGCTCGAAGACCTTCAGAGCACCAACCCCGTTGCTGTAGGCGACTGTGTGATGTTCCACATCGACGACCAGATGGAAGGCGAAGGAGTTATTACCGAAATACTGGAGCGCAAAAACTACATTATCCGCCGCTCGACCAACCTCTCGAAGCAAACACAGATACTTGCCGCCAACATCGATCAGGCGCTGCTGCTTGCTACTGTAAACTTCCCTGTTACAACCACCGTTTTTATCGACCGTTTTATAGCTTCCGCCGAAGCATACAACATTCCCGTAATACTTGTTTTTAACAAAGTTGACCGTTACGATTATCGCCACTTTCACGAAATGGAAAACCTGATGGAGGTCTATAATAAAATAGGTTATCAAACAATTAGCATCTCGGCAAAAAAACAGGAAAGCCTCGACGACATAAAAACACTGCTGGAAAACCGTGTTACGCTTATAGCGGGGCATTCAGGCGCAGGAAAAAGCACACTCGTCAATCGCCTTGAACCCGGACTCAAACTCAAAACCGCCGACATATCAGCGGCGCACAACACGGGAAAACACACTACCACCTTTGCCGAAATGCACCCCTTTTCGTTTGGCGGATACGTTATCGACACGCCCGGTATTGGCGGCTTCGGGCTCGTGGGCATTGCCAAAGAAGAATTGTACCATTACTTTAAGGAGATATTTGCGGCGTCGAAAAACTGTCGCTTCCACAACTGTACGCACCTGCGCGAACCCGGCTGTGCAGTAAAAGCCGCCGTTGACGGGGGCGAAATTGCCTACTCGCGCTATGCAAGCTACATCAGTATTCTGATGAATAAGGACGAGAAATACCGATAAGGATAGGTTTTGCAGCACGTCGGAAAGATTGTGGCAGCACACAGAAGAGGTTATGTAGCACAATACTCATCTTGTAATCTTTAAAACACCCAAAATTTTCAGCAGAGTTTTTTAAGAAATTACTTTTCTAAAACTGACTTATTATTTGAAAATGCTGGACAAGCAGCAGATGATGCAAACAGAGTAAATCTGTTAAAAAATCGACTATCCGACTATTTTTTTACCTGCCAACATAAGCAAAATATGTTTTTGTGGAAAAGTTTTGATGGATTCACTGTTTGTATTGCGCGTATATTTTGTCATATTACTTTCAAACAATGCGTCATTTTGTCGCCACTCACGCGCTCAATGGTGTCAAAATGACATATATTTGGATTCGGCAAATAATTTGTAAAACCATCGCCGAATCAATAAACTTTTTCGGAAAATGTTTTTGGGTTGAAGCCATGTTAAAATACCGGCTATTCTATTCGCCGCTTTTAACCGACTAATGAAAGATGTACGATAAATGGCTTTAACCAAAACCATGAATCAGTTTTCCGATGAAGTTTAATCAACAGTTATAATTATGAATATAAATTTGAATCAATTTACAATTAAGGCGCAGGAGTCTATTCAGAGTGCGTTTCAGATAGCCGAAGCAATGGGGCGGCAGGCTATTGAGTCGGCACACCTGTTGAAAAGCATGATGCAAACCGAAGAGGGGCTTACAGGTTTTCTGCTTGCGAAAGCGGGCGTGGGGAATATTGCGCCTGTGCTCGACAGAATTGCCGAATCGTATCCGCGCGTATCGGGCGGCGAACCTTTTTTGGGACGCTCGGCTAATGATGCTTTGCAACAAGCCGTTAGCGAATCGAAAACGATGGGTGACCGTTTTGCCGGTATCGAACATCTGTTACTTGGCGTGCTCAAAGGCAGCGACGACGTTGCCCGGATGTTGAAAGATACTGGCGCAACTGTTGCATCGCTCAAAAAAGCGATTGACGAGCTCCACCGCGGCGAAAAAATAACCAGTCAAACTGCCGAAGAAACTTACAATTCGCTCGAAAGGTTTGCAATCAACCTGAACGACCGTGCCCGCTCAGGCAAACTCGACCCTGTGATAGGGCGCGACGAAGAGATTCGTCGCGTATTGCAAATACTTTCACGACGAACCAAAAACAACCCCATCCTTATTGGCGAACCGGGTGTGGGCAAAACAGCCATTGCCGAAGGGCTGGCGCATCGTATCGTAAACGGCGACGTTCCCGAAAATCTGAAATCAAAACAGATTTATTCGTTAGACATGGGCGCGCTTGTTGCGGGCGCAAAGTACAAAGGCGAGTTCGAGGAGCGACTGAAGTCGGTTGTGAAGGAGGTTATCGGGAGCGAAGGCGAAATTATACTCTTTATCGATGAAATACACACGCTTATTGGCGCTGGTAAAAGCGAGGGAGCGATGGACGCCGCCAACATTCTGAAACCCGCACTCGCTCGAGGCGAATTGCGAGCCGTCGGGGCAACCACATTGAACGAATATCAGAAATATTTTGAAAAAGACAAGGCTTTGGAACGCCGCTTTCAAATTGTGATGGTGGATGAGCCTGATGTGCTTTCGTCGGTGTCGATTTTGCGCGGGTTGAAAGAGCGTTACGAGTCGCATCACAAGGTGCGTATTCGCGATGAGGCAATTATTGCAAGCGTTGAGCTGTCGAAACGCTATATTACCGACCGCTTTTTGCCCGACAAAGCCATCGACCTTGTGGATGAAGCGGCGTCGAAACTGCGTCTTGAGATGAATTCGATACCAGAAGACATCGACGAAATAGAGCGTAAGATTAAACAGCTTGAAATTGAACGCGAGGCAATCAAACGCGAAGGCGAAAAGGAGAAACTCGAAAATCTGTCGCGCGAAATTGCCAACCTCAAAGAGCAGCGTTCCGTATTGCGCTCAAAGTGGGAGCAGGAACGCACGGTTATCGACAGTATTCAGAAGAATAAATCGGACATCGAAACTTACAAGTTCGAAGCAGCCAAAGCTGAACGGGAAGGCGATTTTGGACGCGTTGCCGAACTTCGTTACGGACGCATCCGCGAAAGCGAAAGTGAGATAGAAAAGCTGAACATGCAACTGAGGCAGCTGCAGAGTAACCATCCGATGATTAAAGAGGAGGTTGATGCCGAAGACATTGCGCAGGTGGTGAGTCGTTGGACGGGCATTCCCGTTACGCGGATGCTCAAAAGCGAGCGCGTGAAACTGCTGCACATTGAGGACGACCTTCACCGCCGCGTGGTGGGGCAGGACGAAGCCATCTGCGCTGTTGCCGACGCCATTCGCCGCAGTCGCGCAGGCTTGCAGGATGCTAAGCGCCCCATCGGTTCGTTTATCTTTTTGGGAACAACGGGTGTGGGTAAAACCGAGTTAGCGAAAGCACTTGCCGAGTTTCTGTTCGACGACGAAAACCTGATGACGCGCATCGACATGTCGGAATATCAGGAGCGGCACGCCGTTTCACGTCTTGTAGGAGCGCCTCCCGGATACGTTGGTTACGAGGAAGGGGGACAACTGACCGAAGCTGTGCGGCGCAAGCCCTACTCGGTTGTGCTGCTCGACGAAATCGAGAAAGCGCATCCCGACGTGTTCAATATCCTGTTGCAGGTGCTCGACGATGGCAGATTGACCGACAACAAAGGGCGTGTGGTCGATTTCAAAAACACGATTATCATCATGACCTCCAACATGGGATCGCACTTGTTGCAGGAACAGATTAATCCCGACTCCGACGGAGGTTTTAGCGACAACACAAAAGAAAAGGTAAAGACGCAAGTAATGGAGCTGCTAAAGCAAACCGTTCGTCCCGAATTTTTGAACCGCATTGACGAAATCATTCTGTTTACGCCGCTTACTAAAGTCGAAATACGCGACATTATAAAGATGCAGTTCCGTGCGGTAGCCGACATGCTGAGGCAGCAAAACATCCGCATATCCATTACCGAAGCTGCCATCAACTGGATTATGAATGCTGGCTTCGACCCGCTGTACGGCGCACGTCCCATTCAGCGAACCATCCGCCGCCGCGTGCTCAACAAACTCTCGATGATGATACTTGCCGATGAGGTGTCGAAAGACGATGAGATTGTGGTGGATTGTGATGAAAGGGAGTTGGTGATTAGGAATTGATGTTATGGAAAACACACAAAGTCATACTGGAACGAAATTTTATTAACTGTAGATGAAGCGAAGTGTAACATACGGGATACACACAAAGGATTATTCAATTCCCGCAGGGACGACACTTTTTTGAATGAAAATTGATGACCTTAGATTCTTTTAAAATTGTCTATTAATCGAATCGAAAGAGAAAAGGAACCAAAGCAGTAACCTGTAATTAAAAACAAGTAAGATTTATCTTAATATTCACTACTGCATTGGTTTTCCTGAGATAAAGACTTGTATAAGAATTTAACCTGTAGCAGTTAATGTTTTCAGAATTATTTCAAGTTGCTTTTTCTTTCACGGGTTCAAAATTAAAAAAATGAAGATATGTGATAGGGATAGATGTCGGAAAAGTGAAGCTGGCTTTTTAGGTCAAATCCGGCGACACAATTTTGAAGGAATTTGTTGTCGGAAATACTTTAAATTCGACACAAAGTTCATTTACCGGCGTATTGAAATAGTTTTCCGTAACGACCGGTGATATTCTGCTGTGTGCGGAATACACGGGGCATTACACGTATTCTCTTGGTTACATCCGTGAAGGGATAAAAGTTGATTTGTGGCTTGAAAATCCAGCACAAATCAAACAGCCGTCGGGCGTTCAGCGCGGGAAAAATGACAAACTCGACACTCGGAAAATTGCTGCGTATGCCATGCGTTTCCGGAACAGGGTACGTTTGTTTTCCCTTCTGGGAAAAAACATATCTACACTCAAACAGTTGGTCAGTTAACGGGATATGTATATTTCGGACAGGGCAAAATATCAGGGACAGCTTACAGACCAAAAGAACTTTATGAGCGGCGAAGATTATCTGAAAAAAAAGTGGCAGGCTGAAAAAACTGATTCGGGAACTTGACAGTTCCATTGACGGCGCGGGCAAAAAGGTAGCCGTCAAAATGATTGTGACAACCAATGCTTTCAAGGATTTTGATACCGGAAGACAGTTTTGCTGCCATGCTGGGGTAGCGCCGTTTAAGTATGATTCCGGCAGCAGTGTCCGCTCGTGCAGCAGGGTGTTTAACAGGGCGGACAAAAGCATCAAAATGCTCCTGCACATGGCGGCGGCTACACGAAAAAAAAGCGGTGAACTGAGAGATTAATGGCGTTTGCTGTTTGCTGACGGTGTAAATGTCTGTTCCGTTGCTTAATTGCAAGGTCGCGAATGTGTGCCGGAAGCAATGGAAGGTGATTTTCTTGATTATGCCGGCGGATTCTACCCAACGTTTCAACGGTTTAGAAATCCATGCAGGGTCGGGCAAATCTTCAAAAACTAACTGGTTGGGCTTGCGTGGCTCGCCGCACAACTCCAACGCCTGCGGCGAAATTGGCATGTACTCTACGCCTTTTGTCTTTTGCTGCGTGAAGTTGAGGCGGGCTTGGTCTCCATCAATCTGTAATTCTTTCCACTGCATTTTTTGAATGTCACAATGCCGCAAGCCTGTGAGGGCAGAGAACAGGGCGGCGCGTTTCATTGTGTCCTGTTCGCAAGGGGTGGCGGCAAGGATATT
>JAITVO010000174.1 GCA_031285765.1 Cytophagaceae bacterium
CGGCTTTCAGTTTGCACGAAAACTCGGCAATATCGTTGCCGATGGAGATACGCCCGGTTACGGGGCATAATTCATTACCTGAAATGCTCTTCTTATCTTTTCTCAGATAAAAGGAAACCTTTAAATCTACCTTTGGTGTGTCCATAAATACTCTGTTTGACAGTGATAAAATAAAACATCAAAATTAACTGAAACAGAGTTATTTGAGAAGGTAAAGATGGTGCAGTGCGAAGCAAAAGAACCGTCAAAAAAGGGTAATGATTTGGTCACGGAACTTTTGCCCAACCATGCTTTTTGATGTCTTTTTTGCCTCTTTACGACAGGCATTACAATGCAAAACAGTGCAGTAAATCAGCAAAATAAGCATGAATGGACGTCTGGGGGAAATGGATATTAACTTATGCGCAAAAGATAGGTAATTTTATTGAGAGTTAGCTATATTATGCAAGTCAACATTAGTGCAAAACAGTCCCGAAAGGGCGGTACTTTTTTAAATTGAGTGCGGAGAATTAAGAGTGATGAAGAAAGCTCTCAACTTAATAAAATGTCGCCCTTGCGGGACTATATGAGTTTTGTATAACATCAGTTATTAACATATTGGAAAATAATTTCATGTGTTTGCCCTGTAAAAATACGGCAAACACTCATTTTTTTATAAAAAAACGATACCTTTGGGACTTAAATTTTTCTTTATGATTCAAGATATAGCTTACCGTTACAATAATACATACTATCATATAATGCCCGAAAACGGTTCGGTACTCCTTTCATTTTCGGGCAATACTGTTTTATGTCAAGTAACCGAAAATAAAGTTCGTCTGCCTATGTGCAGCGATTTGTTTAAAGAAACACAAAATTTTCCGCCATCGGTTTATCTGTTCGGGATTGATGATGTAAAATATTTTCTTGTGTTCGATTTGGTGGAAAGCGCCGCCGGTTACGTTTATAATTCCCTGTTCATGCTACGCGATATGGAGCCGCAGCACACTGTTTTTGCTGTTCTTACTGCATTCGGACTGCACACTTGGTACGCCACACACATTTACTGCGGTAAGTGCGGAAGCCCCAACAACACACACACCGTTGAACGGATGCTCATTTGTCCCCTGTGCGGCACAATGGACTATCCCAAAATAAGTCCTGCCGTAATTGTTGCCATTACGGATGGCGATAAACTGCTGCTGTCGAAATACGCGGGACGCGAATATGCAAAATATGCACTTATTGCTGGTTTTGCCGAATCGGGCGAAACGATTGAACAGACAGTGATACGCGAAGTAAAGGAAGAAACCGGCTTGAATGTAAAAAATATTCGCTATTATAAAAGTCAGCCATGGGGACTGTCGTCGTCGCTTCTATTTGGTTTCTTTGCCGACCTCGACGGCGACAATACCATCACCATTGACGAAACCGAACTTTCCGAAGCCCGATGGTTTGCCCGCAAGGAAATACCACCTGTTGATTCGGTACGAAGTTTAACAAGTGAAATGATTGAACTCTTTAGAAGTTGTTTGAATTATTAGACCTGTTCGGCAAAGAACGTGCAGAACAGGTGTCAGAGTTATTAGGTTTACCCAACAGTATTTCTTCAGCCGATACATTTGAGCGTGTATTTTCCGTAAACTGCGCTTGCTATGAATTGAAAATCGGCGGAGCCAAAAGCCCAATTTTTGACTCCGCCAATTTTCAATTTAAGCCAATACGTAACATGAGTTATATAAGTACCCAATATAAATTAATTGATAAGTAACTGTTCATAATTAAGCAACATATACTTATAGTGGCGATTCTATTGATGATATATTGATCACCGTCGTCCCGTATGAGACGAAATATTGGTAGAAAGACGGTTGCAGTACGTCGCCGCGTGCCGTATGGTACGCAACAGACCATCACATTCCGTCGCATACGGGACGGTGTAACGAGGTGTAATACCGATTTTCTACCAACATGTTGTCCCTTACGGAACACAAAATTGTTGCATGAAAACACTGTAAATACTATGTCAAAATGCTATATTTATTACAACAGTGATATAACGGTTATTTATATGTGAAATAAATATGAATACTTACTTAAAGAACCTAATCTATAATACTACAACAGAAACACGCAAAGGTCAGATATGCCACATTTCTACTCAAAATGAAACAGCAGGATATAATAAATAAAGTCGCGAAACGTTTATTGTTGGAATATCGAATTTTGGTATTCCTGTATTATTGCTAAAAATATGAAACATTCTTTTATTTCAATTCTACTGTTGGCTTTTTCGTTTTCCGCATTACGGGCGCAAGCCCAACCGCCAAAGTTAATTCTTTCCATTGTTGTTGACGAACTCGATAACGACCATTTACTGCTCTTGCAGTCATCATTTTCCGAAAGAGGCATTAACCGGCTTTCGTGCGAAGGCTTCCGTTTTATGGCGGCAACGTCGTCCGATTTTTCGGGATATCCGGGTACTCGCATAACGTCCCTCTATTCGGGAGTAACGCCTTCGGAACACGGAATCATTGGTGAACAGTGGTACGATTATCGCGGCAACAGATTTACCGATCCTGTTTCGTTCAACAACAAACACTCGTTGTACGAAGCTGTGCGAAACAATATGTCGCGAACTGTGGGCGATTATCTGAAAAGTTTTTTCGGTTCAGAAGCCGGCGTGGCAGCACTTTCGGTTAACGCTCCATGGATGGTGCATACGGTGGGTTATACGTCCGACAGTTTCTATGCTTTCGACGAAGAAACTGGCGCTTTTCGCAATGCGTTGAACAATGACAGCGCCGTGTGGGTAAATGAGTTCAACTCACGTTATTCAACCGCCGGTTATCTTTCGCGGCAGTGGGGACCGGTCAAGGACATCACTGCCTACGTGGAATATCGCTACAAAAGCGACGACGAACGTGCTCGTTTTCGCAGTTTTCTGTACGACATGAATGACGAAGGCAGTTTCAGGCGTATTGCCGGTTCTCCCTATGTAAACACATTGCTGCGCGATTTCACAGTAGCCTTTCTGGTCAATTCCGGTTTTGGCAGCGACAATGTGCCCGACATGCTTTCAATCTGCTTCACTACCCGTCCGTTTACCGAAACAAACGGTACCATTCTTCCGGTCGAAAAGGAAGATATGCTTCTGCGCCTCGACGCCGAAATAGCTTCACTCATCGATTTTTTAGACATCGAATATGGTCGAAACAATTATCTGATAATGCTCACATCGGGTGCAGCCGGCGCTCTCGACCAATCAACTTCGGGTCGGCAGGGCGTTTCGTCGGGCTATTTCGATGGCACTAAAACAATGGCGCTACTCAATCTTTATCTGATGGCTGTTCACGGACAGGGAAAATGGGTGAACGGTTACTGCGACGGAACAATTTACCTTAACCGCCAACTGATTGAGCAGGAAAATCTTTCGTTGAAAGAATTTCAGGAAGAGGTGGCACGTTTCATGCTCGAAGTTGCAGGAATTACCAAAGCTGTTCCTACCTACGATTTTTTTCTGAACACCCACTGCGATGCCGGCATCGCAAAAAACATGTTCACCAAGCGTACCGGCGACGTATATCTTTCGCTGCTACCCGGCTGGCAAACCCCTGTATCAACGCTTGGCAGCCGTCAAAACGGGACCTCCGGCGCTCAGCCTGTTCCCTTTATTTTTTTTGGATGGAAAACCGCCGCCGGCAAAGCATGGCAGGAAAACGTTGACATCAATACAATGATTCCGCTGCTGATGAAAGAAATAGGACTGAGCCATCCCAAAATTTCGCAGGTGAAAGAAACGCCGTGTTTTATTAATTGATTGCCATTTTATACAACGTTTCCATTTCCAGTGCCTTATTAATAATATCATTGTGGTCAAAGGCAAGTTCGGGTAAATTGTTAATCGAAAACCACTCTGCATTTGCAGCATCGTCGCCGGCTCCGGCTTCGACAATATCAGGAATTACAGTCATGAATCCTATCGAAATAGTATGTCCACGCGGGTCGCGTCCCGGCTTTCCAAACGCGCCTATCTGCACAGGGGTAACATTTTCGATGCCTGTTTCTTCTTTTAATTCGCGAAGTGCAGCAGTTATCAAGTCTTCGTTTTCATCTACAAATCCGCCGGGAAGCGCCCACATTCCTTCACAGGGAGAATATTTGCGCTTAATCAGTAAAACTTTCCGCTCGCAGCCTTTGTCTGCAATCACAACTATATCGGCAGTAACCGACGGTTTGGGATAGTCGTAGCAATATCTTTTCATTCAACAATTCGCTTTATTACACGTAAATGGTGTGTATATTTATGTAATTCAAAATTAAAAATTCCCTGATGATCAAGATGGTCGATGCGAACTTCGCCGCTTGCGTGCAAAATGCGACCATCTCCCAAACATATACCTGTATGAGTAATGGCGCCGTCGGGATTATCGAAGAAAGCCAAATCGCCCAGTCGCGCTTCTTCTACAAAACTGACTGTTGTACCACACTCAATTTGTTGCGAGGCATTACGCGGAATAACAACTCCTGTTATCTTAAACACAATTTGCACCAGCGCCGAGCAGTCTATTCCAAAAAAAGTTCTACCGCCCCACAGGTACGATGTATTCAGGAATCCTTTTGCAACCGTTTCCAAATCGACTTTTCTGTCAAGCAAATTGTCCTGCACATAAAATTCGCGCTTGCCAATAACAATAGTGTTCCTGTCCTTCCTATTGAATACGATACGGCTTCCGCCCGAAATCAGCTGAGTCGACTTTTCGGGCTCTCGTATCAGTTTCAAACAAGGCATTGGAATGATAACTCCCGGAGCCAGCAGCCATCGCTTTATTTCATCAGCGTTTGTTTCTATCACCGTTTTTTCGTCAACCCAACCTTCGTATCCGTCAAAGTCAAGTTTGATGCGACACCATCCCTGCATCGTTTCCAGCACGTAAAATACTTCGCCAAACAGCACCTGTGTTTCGAGCGGCGCCCTTTCGGA
Organism: Cytophagaceae bacterium; assembly: GCA_031285765.1. GTDB lineage: Bacteria > Bacteroidota > Bacteroidia > Bacteroidales > Marinilabiliaceae > WRMI01. Next base: position 4,964 of record JAITVO010000174.1, read on the forward strand.
AGGTTCCAGTCTTACCGGAATAGTGCTAAATGGACAAATTGAACCAATCATATAATTAATGATTTAATGGTTTAATGGTTAATCATTGTTTTATTGTCCTTTCATAAATAAGGTTGACAGAAATTCACCCTAATCCACTCTATGTTGATAACTTTTTCAGATTATTCAGATGTTTACGCTACTGCGCCAAGTCATCACTGTGGAAAAACTGCATATAATCGTTTGTGACAGTTCCGTTGATGCGTTCGGCATATCCGTTTTGCAGGCTGTTTTCAGTGATGCTCAACGCAATGCCGGATGCTGGCAGTTTCTGAATATATTTCACCGACATATACCGACTTTTTTTATCCGAATGATGTAGCAAGCTATCATCGCTTACCTATAGCTGATTGATTCCCATATCCTCCACCCCACGCATTCGGTGCAGCGGACGGCTGCCCACGCGTGGATGGGCAGCCGTGCTTGCCGGACAGCGGAGTGTATCCGCACGTTTCGTTCGTCTTTGGCAATAGATCGGGAACGTGACCGTGAAATCCCCCTGACGGATGATGTCTGATATTTGATAAACGAATCCCATACTAAACACAACACCAACTCAAGACTTGGGTGCGAATTTGCAAAAAAGATTTCAACAATTTTCCTGTTAACGTATAGTATGGGAGGACAAATGAACTATTAATTCATTAATCATTAATTTCCATTCTCAAATTATACATAATAAATCCGTACATGTCAGCCTGCTCGTCAATTACTTTGCTGATGGGTTTGCCGGCGCCGTGTCCTGCTTTGCTTTCGATGCGGATGAGCTTGGGCGCATCGCCAGTGTTGGCTGCCTGCAAGGTGGCTGCGTACTTGAACGAGTGAGCGGGAACAACGCGGTCGTCGTGATCGGCAGTAGTGATAAGGATTGCCGGATAGGACGTGCCGTCATTGCGGATGTTGTGCAACGGCGAGTAGGCGTGCAGATAATCGAACATTTCTTTGCTGTCGGCGCTTGTGCCGTAGTCGGCAGCCCAGTTCCAGCCGATGG
>JAITVO010000182.1 GCA_031285765.1 Cytophagaceae bacterium
CCATTTACTTCGAGCTTGTGGGTTGGCGCTGTTGCCGAATAGGCACCAATACGAACATTCAGGTTGTTGTGAACCCAGATTCCATCGCCCTCCTTAGAGTCGGCGCCAAGTATGCCCACCGCCTGTTGCTGGTCGGAATTGGGGGTTGTAGCTGTCGATATAATTAACCTTTTGTGTTCACCACTCCCCAAACGGCGAATTACAATATCTCCTCTTTTCGATGAAAAATGATAATGATAAGTATCTTCTGCAATACCTACCTGAAGAGTTGTATTCATCGAAGCATTTCTTATCCACAACGACTTCAGACCATCCGTATTAAAATATCTATTTCCGTTAGAAAAAACATCGCTGTTGAATGTTTGAACTCCTGTAAAAGTTTGGTCTTGCGAAAGTGTAGCCACCTTATGGGTATTGTTTACCCACATATCGCCCGAAAATTTTCCATTACCCACTACATGCAACTGCTGGGATGGTGAAGAGGTACCTATACCTACATTGCCAGCATTATTTATAACAAAGGCGTTTGTTTTCCTTGTGGTTGAAAAAATATGGTCGGGAGATGTATAATAAAGACCACGTACAGCACTTATGCCAAAAGATGAACTGGAAGCTATTTTTGCAGTACTTATTCCCAAATACAGCAAACCGCCACTGCTACTTCTGGGATCCGCTTGAGTAAGCATTAGCAGGGCTTTCTGATAATCATTTGCTATGGAATTAACCTCTCCCATTGTTTTCCGAGAGTCGTTCTCAAAAATTCCCAAATTAAAGCGAAACGCTGGAGCTATTATTACAGATCCTGTATCAGGAAATATGTTTGTGTATGGTAGGAGTACCTGCGCTTTTAAAAATGTTGCCGACAAGGACAATAGTATCAGAACTGTGTAAATCTTTTTCATATAACTGTTTTAATTTTGACGCCGCAAAAGTAATACAATTATAAATTGCGCCAACAATATTGTGATATATTTTTTGCAAATTTATACAGTAAATTGTGGAGCAATGCTATACATCAGCATTATTTCGGATACTTATTTCCCCGTATAAGAATATTGACATGTACGCGCAACGTTTTATATTTATTGTGTATTCTGTTTTTGAAAAACTGTTTGCATGAGTCGCGCCCGTGCTGCGGCTGATTGCAAAAAAAGGCAAACTGTGACTACAGGTTGCGATAGCTGGATGATGTGTTTTTTATTTTAATTTTTCGCTTGCTTTTTCTTTGCATATAAATTACTTTTGTCGGCTGTTAATGAATGTCAGCGAATAAATGTTTGTACAAAAAAAATATATTACAATATGAAACAGCTAATTGAATGTGTCCCCAATTTCAGCGAGGGGCGCAACTCCGAAATCATCAGTCAGATAACCCGCGAGGTTGAAACTGTTGACGGCGTTAAACTGATTGATGTGGACCCCGGCAAAGCGACCAACCGCACGGTAGTTACTTTTGTAGGAACGCCCGACGAGGTATGCGAAGCAGCTTTTCGCGCTGCCAAAAAGGCGGCAGAGATGATTGACATGCGTCTTCACAAGGGCGAACATCCACGCTTTGGCGCTATTGACGTGTGTCCGCTCGTGCCCGTTGCCAATATTACGATGGACGAAGTAGTGGTGTACGCCCGCAAACTGGCAAAACGGTTTGCCGACGAGTTGGGCATTCCCGTTTACTGCTACGAGTTTGCCGCCAACGAGGAAAAACGGCGCAATCTTGCCAACAACCGTCAGGGTGAGTACGAAGGATTACCCAACAAAATTGCATCCGCCGAATGGCATCCCGACTTCGGTCCCTGCGAGTGGAACGAAAGCGTGGCTCGCACAGGCGCAACTGCCGTTGGAGCGCGTAATTTCTTGGTTGCTTACAACGTGAATCTCAACACTACATCAGTACGCCGCGCCAATTCGGTGGCATTCGATGTGCGTGAGCGCGGAAGGGTGAAACGCGACGGCGACCCCATCGCAGGCAAAACTGTGAAAGACGCCAACGGCAATCCCGTTTACGAAGCAGGGTTGCTGAAATCGGTGAAAGCAATCGGATGGTTTATCGAAGAATATGGTGTAGCGCAAATTTCGATGAACCTGACCGACATCACCGTAACGCCTTTGCATACGGCTTTCGATACCGTTTGCGACCGCGCAAATGCACGCGGACTGCGGGTTACAGGCTCGGAGCTGGTAGGCGTAGTACCTTTGCAGTCAATGCTTGATACAGGAAAATTCTTTTTGGCAAAACAGCAGCGTTCAACAGGCTTGCCAGATGCCGAAATCATTCGCATTGCAGTTAAATCGCTTGGATTGGACGAGCTGACGCCATTCGACCCAAAGAAGAAAATTATTGAATATCTTTTGGAAGAACCTGACCCCAAATCGCTGATAAAACTGACCTGCGAAGGCTTTGCCGACAAAACAGCGTCGGAAGAACCCGCTCCGGGTGGAGGTTCCGTATCGGCATACCTTGCTGCACTGGGCGCATCGCTGGGTACAATGGTTGCCAATCTCTCGTCGCACAAACGCGGCTGGGACGCCCGCTGGAAAGAGTTTTCGGACTGGGCTGAACGCGGCATGGCGCTTCAAAAACAGTTGCTCCGCTTAGTGGACAAAGATACTGCGGCTTTCAACGCTATTATGGACGCTTTTGGTCTTCCGAAAGGCAACGACAGCGAAAAAACGGCACGAAGCAAAGCTATTCGCGAAGCCACAATCAATGCTATCGAAATCCCGTTTAGAGTAATGCAAACGGCATACGACTGTTTCGATTTGCTTGAGCAGATGGCAAAGGAAGGCAATCCCAATTCGGTATCCGATGCAGGCGTAGGCGTACTTTGCGTTCGTTCAGCTGTGATGGGCGCGTACCTCAACGTACAAATCAATGCCGCCTCACTCAAAGACGACCCAACAGCAAAAGATTTGGTTGCTAAAGGCGCCGAGATTGAAATCAACACCATCCGCAGAGAGAAAGAGATTTTGGAGGTGGTGAAAGGGAAGATATAATATAAGAATGATAGACGAGGCTGTTTCAAAAAGGAGAAGTATATAGCCGCTAAGGATCACAGATATTATTCACAAAGTGTTGATAATAAGTATTTATAAATTGTGTACTTTGTGCTTTTCTTTGTGTACTCAGTGGTAAAAAAAATTGAGACAGCCTCGTTTTTTATATCGAAAGGAAAGAACGTTTAGGAGCAAATACATCAAAAATAAAGGCAAGAAGTATTGAATTGTTCTTCCTCGTGGAACGTAAGTCATCGCACTACAAAACAGGATGCAACAAATAAAATTGCGATAAAGTTTGCCTATTCACATAAATCCCCAATTTCTCCTTATCTTTGCGCCCTCAAATTATCATTTTAAGCATAAAAGAATGCAAAGCAAGATTATTATCCTTGATTTCGGGTCACAATATACCCAATTGATTGCCCGTCGCATACGCGAACTCAACGTTTATTGCGAAATTAACCCCTATTATCATATCCCCACAATCGACAGTTCGGTGAAAGGAGTTATTCTGTCGGGAAGCCCGTCAAGTGTTCGCGATGCCAACGCGCCTGTGCCCAATCTTTGCGGGATTGCGGGTAAAATGCCATTGCTGGGTATATGTTACGGAGCGCAGTTTTTGGCTCAAAGCAGAGGCGGAACGGTCGAAGCATCGGCTATACGCGAGTACGGACGTGCCAGCCTCGAATACATCGACCGCACAAACAAGCTGTTTCTCGAAATTGAAAAGGGAAGTCAGGTGTGGATGTCGCACGGCGATACCATTGTTAAGATCCCGGCAGGTTTCAAAATCATTGCAGGCACGCACGACGTCAATGTGGCAGGCTTCGCCGTCGAAGGCGAGCAAACATACGGCATACAGTTTCATCCCGAAGTATATCATTCCATTCAGGGAACGCAGATATTGCGCAACTTTGTTGTTGATATATGCGGATGCGAGCAGAACTGGAGCCCCGCCTCGTTTATCGAAACAACTGTTGCCGAGCTCAAACACACGCTGGGCGCCGACCGTGTTGTACTCGGATTGTCGGGCGGCGTTGACAGTTCGGTAGCCGCCATGCTGCTTCACAGAGCCATCGGCGAAAGCCTTACATGTATTTTTGTGGATAATGGACTGCTGCGCAAAAATGAGTATGCTCATGTGTTGGAATCGTACAAACACATGGGCTTGAACGTAATTGGTGTGGATGCCGCAAGCCGTTTCCTCAGCGAACTGAAAGGCGTGAGCGACCCAGAAGCCAAGCGAAAAATCATCGGGCGTGTGTTTATCGAAGTTTTCGACGAGGAGGCGCACAAAATCAACAATGTGCGATGGCTTGCACAGGGTACAATTTATCCCGATGTGATAGAGTCAGTGTCGGTAAAAGGACCGTCGGCAATCATCAAATCGCACCACAACGTAGGCGGGCTGCCCGAAAAAATGAATCTGAAAGTGGTTGAGCCGCTCAAGCTGCTTTTTAAAGATGAAGTGCGTCGCGTAGGGCGCGAACTCAATATTTCGCAAACAATACTGGGGCGGCATCCGTTTCCCGGACCAGGTCTTGCCATCCGCATTTTGGGCAATATTACCCGCGAAAAGGTAGAACTGCTTCAGGAGGTTGATTCTGTTTTTATCGAAGGATTAAAAACCAACAGTTTGTACGACCAAGTGTGGCAGGCGGGCGCCATTTTGCTGCCCGTGCAGTCGGTAGGAGTGATGGGCGACGAGCGTACCTACGAGAGCGTTGTAGCCCTGCGAGCTGTTGCCTCAACCGACGGTATGACTGCCGACTGGGTACACCTTCCCTACGAGTTCCTGAGCCGCATCTCGAACGAAATCATCAACAAAGTAAAAGGCGTAAACCGCGTTGTGTACGACATCAGTTCCAAACCACCCGCAACGATTGAGTGGGAGTGAGAAACATGTTACGGCAGTGGGGTTGCCTCAAAAATAAGGAACATTTAACCACAAGGAACACAAAGTTTTTTTAATGCTTCGCACAATGCAAATATTTCGGTTTTTGTCAAACATTTTACTTCGCCCAAAGCGTCTTTTGTAATTTTGTTTACCGCCTGTATTTTTACGCCATATACCTTTGCCTGTCTGCCTTCCCTAAAAGTGTTGCGACTATCTTTGTGTCTTTTCATCGGCGCTGTTTGCGATCTCCTGCCTGATTTGTTCGAGGATGGTTTTCATGAGTTTTTTCGGATTTGCAGTTTCAATTTCGCCGCGGTTTAACTGTTCCAGAATATCAGCGGGAATGTCCCTGACGGTTCTGACACCTTTTCGTTTGATGGCTGTCATTTTTGATTTGTCGTTTAACACGTCAGCAAGATTATTGTTTTGTTTATTGGCATATTCTTCGGGAAACGGAAGTCCGAATGTGTTACAGAGCAGCAACACATAAAATGTCTATGTTGTTGTGCGGGCGGGTCTGCCGTTCGATGAGCGTGTCCACGCCCCAGTCGCCGTCAAGCCATATATCAACGCCAATTTGTCCGGCTTTTTTTAGTAAATCAATCACATCGTTTTCGTTCATCATAAGTACCCAACGTAAATTAATTTATACTTTTTTCAAAACACCTCCAATTGTATTTCCAATAATTGAAATTACAGCATATACAATTACATAAATCAATGCAGAAGAATTATAAAAAATAAAAACCGTCAACAAAAACAAAGCACTTGCAAATAAAGAAAAAAATGTTAAAGCCATTTTTTAATCCATAAAACACGGATATAGTAAAAACAAGCCAAAGGTATTGCAATTAGAACTAAGATCATTTCATTGATCCAATACTTTGCAACAATTGGAAAAACATAAAACACAACTAAATCAGCCAATAAGTATGGCAACGTTTTTTTACTTTTGTCGTATGATTTCGATTTTACAGTCATTCTTCTGATTTTATTATTAATAATTGATTGTTTCGCAAAAGATAATCATTTTTATTCAGCCCCAAAGTTTGGAAAAAAATAATTGATTGGGGCGGGTGTCGCTTCTGCAGGCAACGCTGCGCTCAGTTCGCCGTACGGTTATGGAAGTCTGTTCTTTCAGGACGGGGAATGGCTTTAAGGACATAAAAGACAGAAAAAGCGTTTACACAGTACTGGTTATGTGCTGTGGTACCGTACCTCATTATTTATATCCATCAATAATATTTTTTAATTTCTCTTGTTCATTGAGCATATATAATTTGCCATTCATTAAAATGTTATCAGCATCTATCCAAGCGCAAATTTCATCAATGGTACTGTTCTTATAAAATATTTTTATCTTAAAATCTGATCCCGCTAATGCTACTGCATAACCATTTGGATTTTTTTCTTCATCATATTGATCATTATCATATTCTGCTCTTTCAATTATATTTAATAATTCTTCCCAATGTTTTTCACTAATATTTTTTACAACATTGTCTTTTGTAAATCCAAGTTCAATTTTTTCGACTGTTTTATAATCAAATATATTTACTTTAGTTTCATCGCTTTTCTTTGATGCACAACTTGTAAACGCTAATAAAAAAACAATGCTCAACAAATAACCTTTCATCTTTCCTCCAGATATAAATTATTATACATTCACTTGCATTTATTGGGATAGCAACTATTCCTTTTCTTTAATCAAAGAAATGATACCACAAAATATCATTGCTAATGATATACCTGCAACTATTCCTCCAATAATAAGAAATATTATTTCGTCTGTTCTAAACCTGTTAGCAGTAAAACCATAAATACCACACAGAGTACCACCAAAAATTAAAAAACCACAATAAAGTAATTTTCTTGCTGGGGTAAAACTATTTTTCCAGTTATTCATATTCATTTTAATACTATGTTTCTACTATTTTGTCAGGACATTATTTTATATTTCAATCAAGTTTAGCCTACATTGCGCCTAACGTTCCGGCTGTATGCGACGGTTTGGGCAGGCAAATGGTCAACGCTTCGCGTTGCCCCATTGCCTGCCCAAACTGTGGGTGGAGTAAAACCGCACAAAGGGCGTTAGCCCGACTGCGGTTTTGCGGAACCCTGGAGCGCCCGAACGGGCGCGGAACGCATACAGTCCTGTTATGCGAAGTG
>JAITVO010000207.1 GCA_031285765.1 Cytophagaceae bacterium
GTGCAGCACGGATACGTGGTTGTGCAGCACGGATACGTGGTTGTGCAGCACAAAGCAGCCCCTTGTAAATGGTTAACAATTGAAACTTAAAGGCGCTTAAAAGTAACAAACTGTAAGTGATTTATCTATCTTGAAAAATTAAACAATGCGTATATCAAACTATTACCTGTTGAACAAAACAGACAACATACTCACAGCAACACAACAGATGTGTTGCGTAACATCAGTTATTCATTCGATTTATTTTGTATTCTCAGCCGCTAACCGAAGCCATTGGTAATGACGCCCCTACTCGCTCTCTCCACAAGAAAGGGGGGCTTCATTGTCATCGAATCTTCAGCCGACAGATGGTAGATTACTATGAACTGTTTTAGCTAAAATCAATCATACATTTTCCGAAGATGCCTATCAGCAAATTTTATCGCAAATTCAATGTCCGAAAACCGTTTTCAGTTTAAGCAATTCGCCATCCATCAGGATAAAGCAGCCATGAAAGTTGGCACCGATGGTGTACTGCTGGGCGCTTGGACAAAAACGGATGACGCCAACCGTGTGCTCGACGTAGGAACAGGCACAGGATTGATTGCACTGATGATTGCGCAGCGTAATCCGCAATCCTTAATTGATGCCATCGACGTAGAATCGTCGGCATATTTGCAGGCAAAAGAAAACATTGCACTGTCGGCATGGGCAAATCGCATCGAAGTTCACCATATCACCTTTCAGCAGTTTGCAACAACTGCCTGCAAAAAGTTCGACCTTGTTGTTACCAATCCGCCTTTCTTTGTTAATTCGCACAAAGCGCTCAACAAAGCTCGATCCTGTGCGCGGCACAACGATATGCTGCCTGTTGATGCCATACTCGACGGATGTATTGCAGTGTTAAATACAAACGGAACAATAGCAATTATTCTCCCTTTTGCTCAATACGACGATTTTAAAGCGCGGGCAACTGCAAAAGGTTTTTTTGAGGCTCGACGATTAACAGTAACGCCCGTTCCAAACAAGCTGCCTGTCCGTATTTTGTCGCAATGGCAACTTTACAAACCGCTACGTTCCGAAATTCAAGAGCTGGTTATCGAAAAATATGGCAGACATCTCTATTCGGAGGAATATATTGCACTTACAAAGGAATTTTATTTGAAAATGTGAACAAACAAGCGCAAGTAATAGTTGTGAAGGAAAGTTGTATATCAATTTATTCGTTTTACCTATTTCACAGGCAGTGTAACATCGTCAATATAATCGCTGTAACTCGATTTTCGCGCGGTGGTATCGGCAGGTGGGGCAATGTGCAAAAAAATATCCGACATCTGTTTGGGACGATATTCGTCCAACCATCTGAAACTTTCTAAGCGTTGCGCCTCCAACGGAATCAGTAATGGCGGATTCAAGTTGCCCGCAGGCTGAACCCGCGTAGTAATGCCCTCAATCTGGCGGTTCTCCAGCAAAATGGTAAGGTTGCTCGATTCGGTGCGATTTACGCCAATCATTACGCCGTCGTCTTTTGGATAATAAACCGTTTGACCGTTTCCGTCCACATCAATCCTGTGCAGTTCGTTGTCGCGAATGTAGCCCGTCATCAATTTACCCTTAATCTGGTTGAAATGAACGGTATCTTCGCGCGAAATAATGAAAGCGTCGTTAATCAGTTCTGCTTTGTAAAGTGCGTTTTGACGTGTATAAAGTTTAACGGTTTCGGCGGTCATCTGGTTTTCCTGCGACCAAATAATGGGCTCGTAATAAAGAGTGTTAATTGAGTCGGCCAAATCATAAACCATCGAATCGCAACGTCCCTGAAAGTCGGTGCGATAAAACTTTACATTACGGTAAGCCCGCACAAGCCTGTGTTCCCTTTCGGGGATGGAGTCTGTGCGCAAAGTATCGGCATGGAGAAAAAGCGTATCGCCCTGATAAACCTGTTTTAGCACGGCTTTGCGCGTAGCAAGCGCATTTTTAGTGAACTCGTTGTAATAGCCGTAATTACCCGTAATAATTATGTTGTTGGTTGTGTCGTGCATTTCCATGTTCGAAAACACTTCGGCGAAGCCGCTTGTGCGGTCGTAATAAATGGTGTCGCCGTAAAGTTGCTGCTCGCGGGCATAAACGGCGCTGTTTTTTTCGAGCCGTGCAATGTCCTTTTTGGTATCGTAAAAGCCAGCTTCGGAATAAATTGTATTCTGTTCGCTAAGGATAGTGGTTGCACCCGCAATCTTTACAATTTCGGTTTGCGTAAAGTAAAGCAGCGTATCGGAGTACATGGTGTAATCGGGATTGGTAACTACCACGCTGTCGCGGAATTGTGCCATTTCGGTCTTCGGAAAATAATATCCCCACGAACTTACGAGCACGTTGTCGCTGTTGGTTATTTTTCCGTCGTTAAAATAGTAAGCAACATCGTTGCGACGGTCGTAATCAAGATATTCTGTAGTGAGCACCGACTCTTTGTTGACGAGCCGCACATCTTTCCGCACCTTTGCCATATCTTCGTTTCCATAGTAATAAAGTTCTTTTCCGTAAAGATGAATGGAATCGTTTTGAACGATGTGAACCGAGCCGTAAGCATCCATTTTGTTCGAGTCGCGCTGAAAATAGGCGCTGTCGCAGTACATCAGCGTATTCTCGTGCCTGAAACGAACATTCCCCATCAGCACCTGAACGTTTTTGCCGTATTTGGCAACGTTGCCAATGCTTGAGTCGGCATGTTCTATATGAATAATGCGCCGGGCAGGTGTTTTCGGTACCTGCGCGGGCACGTAGCTAACCCAAAGTACGATTGTGGTTAAAAGCAGCGCATAAACAAATTTCATGGGAATATATTTTCGGTTTCGGGGTAGCATATTAATGTAGCTGTTTTCAGCCCGCAAAAGTAATTCTTATGAGGGGAAAAAGCAAACCGAAATTTGTGTTGAAGCTCGATTTACATAAGATTAACAAGATTCTTATGTAAAGCCGCAATGTTATTTCATGTTTATACTCAACATAAAATAAATTGCAAATAACAGAGGTATTATGTTGTGGCTCAATAGCCGTGCTGCACCAACAATGGGGCATGCCCCATTGTTGCTTTTATTCGCAAATCAATTTTGTTTGAGTTTAAATCCGTTGGCTGAAGCCAACGGATTTAAACATGAGTGACTCAAGGCTAAAGTTTGTTTTCTTTGCTGCGTTTCTGCATCCGCAATTTTCCGCTCACGTATTTATCGAACAGTTGGGCTATCGATTTAGGCTCGCCAATGATGGTAAGCACATCGTTTTCGTTAAGAGGTGTGTTTCCGTTGGGGGTAAAGGTTTCGTCGCCGCGCTCTATCAGCGCAACAAGTACGTCGGTTGGCAAACGGATTTCTTTCAGCTGTTTGCCTACAAGTTCGGCTTGAACGGTATCGGGCAGCAGCCTGACGGTAACAAATCGCTCGTTCTGCAGCAGGTATTCCTTTATTTCGCGCTCGCTTTTGAACAAAAGCATCTCTTTACAGAAATGACCGCGCTCCACAATGTCGATGATTCGCGAAAGCATTCGCAGCTGTTGCTTTGGCTCTTTGGCAGGATTCAAAAGAAAAAAGAATATTTTTATATTATCCTCAAAAACAGTTTCGCCTTTTTTGATAACCTTATTGATTCCATTGGGCGTCATCGCAATTTGAAGCGACGGATGCGTAATGTTTTTGTGCTTGGCGTAGAGAATGGACACTTCGGGAATAACCAGCATGGGGTCGATGGCTGATGTGGACAAAAACTCTTCGATAAGGGCGTCTTTATTGAAATTCATTTCGGTTGAAAATGAACGGGCAACACGTTCGAGCAGTTCGTCGAAACTGATTTCGCGCTCCACTGTGGAAACACGTGCGCGAATAATGGTTTCGTCGAAAGGGTCGCCCTGCCGCAAGCCTTTTTCTTTGATGATGTGGATAAATTCGTTCTCCAATTCGGCGTACTGATACTTTCCGAGCAATGCAAACCAGTGAAAGATGGCGCCTTCGCGCTGAACATTTTCCTTCACTTTGTACTGATACCACAAATAGCAAACAACCATTGTAACAGCACAAAACAGAATCGGCATCCATCCCATATAAATAATCAGAACCAGCGAAACGATTATCCCGATAATCTGCATATAAGGATAGAACGGCGAGCGGTAGCCCGGGTCGTAAGAGTCAATGTTGCTTTTGTGGAAAACAATCACCGAAAAGTTAATTAATATAAATACTATCAGCTGAAAAGTGCTGGCAAGTTTTACAATTCCTTCTTCTGAAAGTATCAATATAAAAAGAAGTATAAAGCCTGTTGTGAGCAGAATGGCAAAAACAGGAGTGCCATTTTTGCCCACTCGCGCAAGCAGCGGTGGAAGCAATTTGTCGCGCCCCATTGCAAACGGATAGCGCGATGTTGCCAAAAGCCCCGCGTTGCCTGTTGACGCAAAGGCAGCCATTGCAGCGGCGGTCATCAGATAAAGCCCCACGTTTCCGGGCAACCATCCAAACAGTATTTTGGCGGCGGCGGCGGCAGGTGTCATTTCGTTGGGTAACTGCGCGGGGTCGATTACGGCAACCATTATCAGTACGCCCAACACATAAATTACGCCTGTAACTACCAGCGAAAGTAACATGCCGAGAGGGATATTTCGTTCGGGATTTTTAATTTCTTCGGCAACGCTCGTTATTTGTGTAAGCCCAAGATAGGAAACAAACACAAAGCCCGCAGTAACAATCAATCCCTCTACTCCACCGGTAAAAAAAGGTGTAAAATGAGGTTTGACGGCGGTGCTGACATCGGCTTCAGCAAACAGCATATTGTAAAGTCCGACAATAATAAATGTTCCTAATACTGCAATCAGAACAATTACAAAAATATTTTGCAGAATCGAGGTTTTTTTAGCGCTGAACAGATTCAACGCCATAAAAACAAGCGTGGCAAGCATTGCAATTGCCTTTACGGGAACGTTCCAAAAGATTGCCGCATAAGCCCCGATGCCAATTATGGCGAACGAGGTTTTAAACATCAGCGCAAAGTAAGTTCCCAGTCCGCCAATTGTACCCATCATGGGACCAAGACTGCGGTCGAGAAAAAAATAAGCTCCGCCGGCACGCGGCAATGCTGTTGATATTTCGGCAATGCTGAACATTGCCGGCATAATGAGTAACCCCGCAAGCAAATATGCCAGAAATACCGACGGCCCTGTATATTGCGATGCGATGCCGGGCAGCAAAAAGAATCCCGAACTGAACATGGCTCCGGTGCTGATTGCGAAAACATCGAATAATCCTAATTCTTTTTTTAATCCGTTTTTTGCCATTTAACCGAGTGTCTTTATTAATAACTGATGTTGCACAAAACTCATAAAGTACCGCAGGGACGGTACAATCAATTACACAGTGTCATCCTGAAAATAATGTTCAAATTGCGATTCGGACAGGGGCGGGGTTTGCCCTCCCCCGTTATTATTCACCCGTTTTATTGACCCC
>JAITVO010000224.1 GCA_031285765.1 Cytophagaceae bacterium
GAGAACATATGCCATCGCTATTCAACAAATGAGAGTTGCGTTTAATAAACGTGTGGTAAAACTAGCTGCGTTTCAGTACCCTAGTTTTGCAGCAACTAAGCATTCGTTGAACACGACAAACACAGTAGTGAGTTCACATGAGTGCTCTTTTTTTGCCGTCAATTGTTAGAAAATAACAGTAGACAAAAGTAGGAACATGCCATATAATAGATAGTGCGGCACAATGAATACGTTAAGTGTTGTGAAATGATGACCAACTAGAACGAGCACATGGCTTGTTTTTGCATGTGCGTCGACAACCGGCGGCGACTGTCGATGCATAATGTAAGTTGAAATTCCCAACGCGCTGTCATGATGCATACAAATATGGGGGCTTTTAAATGTATTTGCGCAAGACAATTGACAAAAAGTCAGGCAAAACTTACCTTGCGTTGGCAAGGGCTTACCGCGACAAGGAAACCAAAAAATCACAAGTGGAATTGGTCGAGAGTCTTGGCAATCTTGACGAATTGAAGAAGATTTACCCTGATCCAATTGCACATTTCAAATCGATAGCGGAGCAAAGGACGTTGTTGGAAAAGGCGCAAAAGGAGAACATAATGATAACAGCCAATCCCCGCGAGCAACTGACCCCCGGAGACAACCGTAAAAACTTCGGCTATGCGGTCATAAGCAAAATCTACCATGAAATGGGGCTTGATGTGTTTTTCAGTAACCATATGCGAGGCACAAAGGTTTTGTACAATTTGAACGCCATTATGAAAATGCTTGTGTATTCGCGTATCTTGTGTCCCTCATCAAAAAAGAAAACATTCGAGCGGCGCGGAATGTATTTCGACAAGATGGACTTTTCTCTCGACGACGTGTATAGGTCGCTCACCATGATTGGCAATTTCATTGACGGTATACAATTATGGATTCACAGGCACATACAGGATAATCGGCGACGGAATACTGACTTCATCTTTTATGACGTGACAAATTATTACTTTGAGATAGACGAACAGGATGAACTTAGGAGAAAGGGCGTAAGCAAAGAACACAGACCCGATCCTATCGTACAGATGGGGTTATTCGTCGACAATGACGGACTGCCGATTACATACCACCTATACCCGGGTAATTGTAATGATTGCTTGACGCTGATACCATTGATGAAAACCATTCGTCAAAAATATGAATTGGGCAAAGCGGTCGTTGTGGCGGACAAAGGACTTAATACAGACAAGAACGCGTACTACCTTGCCAATCACAGAGGCGGATATATATTCAGCCAAAAAGTCCGCGGCGGTTCAAACGAACTTAAAAAATATGTTCTCGACCCAAGCGGTTATCGGAGTTACGGAACTGCCCATCAGCATGACGGTGATGACCAACAAAAGGGAAACAAAATTAAGTCCCGCCAATTTACACGCGTGGTTGAGTTTTTGGACGACGACGGAACGATAATCAAGGCCGAGATAGCCGAAAAGCAAATTGTGTTCTACAGCAGCAAATATGATATACGCGAGAAGAAATTGAGAGCGGCGACAATTGAAAAAGCAAAGGATCTAATTAACAATCCATCGAAGTATAATCGCAATAACGCATATGGAGCCGCGAAATATATCAGCAACATAAAATATGACAAGAAAACAGGAGAAATCCTGACCCCCGCAGAACTCTTAAAGTTCAATCAGGAAAAACTTGATGAAGAAGAGAAATTTGACGGTTATTATCTGATAACAACCAGCAGATACAATGAGCCAGATGACTGGGCCGTTAACCATTACCGGGAGCTCTGGCAAATTGAAGAAACTTTTCGTATTACAAAGAGTGACCTTGAAACCCGACCCATTTATGTGTCTCGCAAGGATCACATCGAATCGCATTTTGCGATATGTTTTATTGCTCTTGTGATCATACGTATCATACAGTTCCGGATGGCGCGTGAATACTCCCCCGCTATGATTGCCGAAAGCCTTGGTAATATCGGGTGCACTGACATAGGCAAGAACTACTACGTCTTTGACCACCGGGATACTGTTACAGACACTATTGCCAAGACTTTTGACATTGATTTTTCACGTAAATATATGAGTTTGGGTGAGATAAGAAAGGCAATCGGTAGCACGAAGAGACATTAGGAGAATGGAGAACCAAAATGCAAAAGTATACTCAGGTGAAAGTGTCCGTTAATCCGTCGCTCGCCGCAAACTTCAAGCAGGCGTGCATCAGGAAGGGCGCGTCCATGGCTGGTGAACTGTCGGCCTTTATGGCTCAGAAAACCAACCAGCTAACTTTAGAAACAAAACAGATGCAGAGACGGGAAAGTTTGGCTACACGTGGATTACGCCGCCGTGCGGTTGAGGTGATCATCACCCGGCTGGAAGACATCTGCGCCGCCGAAGAGGATTACATGCACCGCATACCGGAAAACCTTCATGGTAGCAACGCGTGTATCGCCGCAGAGCAAGCAGTTGACGTGCTCAACTCGGCTATTGATTTGCTTAATGAAGCGTTTTGATGCACACAATTTTGCTATGTTAGCAATTGCTCCATGCCAGCAATCGCGCCATGGTACCATTATTTCGACTTGACTTTATGTTTCTGGCTTTTGCTGTTCGACAGTCGCAA
This sequence comes from Cytophagaceae bacterium, assembly GCA_031285765.1. GTDB lineage: Bacteria > Bacteroidota > Bacteroidia > Bacteroidales > Marinilabiliaceae > WRMI01. The sequence goes on from JAITVO010000224.1 coordinate 2,617, forward strand.
AGATAATCATTTTCCCGACGAAAACAGACATTATCGCCAGAGGAAACAGCCATTACCACCAGATGGTTGACCCGACGTTTGATACGCAAAATCTAATGAAACCTTAATGATACTGGAGGTTCCGCAATGACGTCATAAGCACCGTAGTACCATAAATGCGACTTGAATTTCACGCTGGGCGTAAAAGCGTAAAAATAAAGACGCAACATGTTGTACTTAAAACACAGTAGAAGGTACAACCGCCACATACGCTGACTTGATGTCCGGATCGCACCGGAATCCGCATACGATCTCGTCCGGCTTGAATACGCGCAATTTGCACAGTCATTTGATCGCCAAACTGTGCAACCTGCTAAATTAAAATTTCATATTCGGTGACTTCTATTTTTACTACAATCTGTATCTCTCTTCAGCCCCAGTATATACTGTTGTTCTATGGCTTTTACGCTTTTATAACTGCAGAAGTCAAGGTAAAAGTGCTGATATCCTCTTTTATATTGATGTTATCTCTCTTGCAATACTCTTGAAATGATTTAACAAAACTGGATATATATTGCATAATCAATCCCATAAACGCATCGCCGGAGATGTTTTCTAACGCACTTTGAATACTTGTGCTGAAATCGGCGGCAAAGGCATAGGTTTTTTCGACTGTGCCTCTTATTGGCGTTTCCTTGACGATTTTTATAATTCCATCATCTGTCATT
>JAITVO010000259.1 GCA_031285765.1 Cytophagaceae bacterium
CCTACAGCGAAACAAAGGTGAAAAAAGTAAATATACGGAAAGGCGATATGGAAAAAACGTTGATGTACGAAGTAGTATTTGACGACAGTCAGGGTGTTCTGCTTTCGGGAAGCAAGGCGTGCTTGCCTGTTCTGGGCTACTTTACAGGTGCAGATAATAAATCTTAAATTATACAGTCCTGAAAATAAATTTAAAATTATTTGGATAATGCCAAGTTTTTATATATTTTTGCCAAAAAACATTGTCAACAAACTATTTTAATCAAACGGTTATGAAAAGTATATTTCTATTTTTCGCGTGTACAGTTTTATCTGCAACAAGTCTTACAGCCCAGCTGTTTCAAAACGACATTCAACTCCCGATTGGTAAAAGCATCTATATCGGAGCTCCCACTGCTACCGAGAGATTACGAATAGCATCAGATGGCTCTTCTTCTTCCTTAAGTTATGGCACATACCTGTGTTTCATCAGTACCTTAAATACAAGTAAATCCATAATTTTTCATAGCGCTACCGATCAGACTTCAATACTTATGGGAGATAATTACGATGGAAGTAAACGATTAACATTATCGTACATCGAAACAGCATCGGGCGGAGATGCTTACATATTTAATAAAGGTGGGAGAATATATATTGCGCCCAAAAGAACAGACTCAACCAATGGAGTTTCAAACAACGGAAAGCCTGTTGCCATATTCGATGCCGCCGGTTTAACTGTTAGAGGCTCAATTACTGTTAGCGCTACCGCCTGGTCTGATTTTGTTTTCTCCAAAGACTACAAACTCCCTGCGCTGAACGAGGTAAAAGTGCATATTGAGGAACACAAAACACTGCCCGGTATTCCTTCGGAAGCCGAAGTAAAAGACGCGGGAATTGATGTGGGCACAATGCAGGCCAAACTGTTGCAGAAGATTGAGGAGTTAACACTGTATGTGATTGAGTTAAAAGAGGAGAATGAGAATCAGAGTTTGGTGATTGAAGAATTGAAAGGTGAAATAAATAATTTGAAAAAATAGGAGGATGTATTATGAAAAAGATATTATTTATAGCATCTGTTTTCGTAATCACTCCGTTGTTATGTTTTTGCCAAATATATAAAAATGAAGTTCCTGTGTCGTTTTTATATGATTTGGAAATCGAAATTGAAGAATACAATATACATGAAACGCTGTCTATTGTACAGGATGAACCCCGCATTGAAATCATCGAAAATGATACTGTCGAAATTTCTGACCCTGTTATCGGACAACTTTTTGACGTTTGCGTAAATATAAATGATATTGGCAGGTGGACAGAAGTCAATAATGGGGACAGTATCTGGCAAGTACAGATAAATTCCTATTCTGGCAGTTATACAATGTTGATTTTTGATGACTTTTATTTGCCTCAAGGGACAAAACTGTTTGTATATTCAGCAGACAGAAGTCAGGTGTTAGGCGCTTTTACGGAAGAAAACAATGTGCCTTCAAACAGGTTTTCTACAGCTCCTTTACGAACAAATTCTGTAGTCATTGAATATTATAAACCGTACTATGTTAAAGAACAGGCAAGGCTTAATATGCCGCTTATCGGTTTAATAGAAAGTTCATTGACACATGATTTACAAAAGGCTTTTGGAGATTCGGGCAACTGTATGATAAATGCCATGTGCCCTGAATACGATAAATGGTGTAATCAAAGACGTTCTGTTGCTTTGATTTTTAGAGTCTTCACTTCGCAAAGGAAAGTGCGATTGTGTACCGGTTCTTTGCTTGTAAACGAAAGGATGGATGGCAAGCCTTTTTTTCTAACAGCATTTCACTGTCTTGACGGCGATGATAACAAATCATTAAATCAATCGGAAAAAAATGATGTTCAAAATTGGGCGTTTGTTTTTAATTATCAAAGTCCGACCTGCTCCAACCCGGCAACAGAGCTTTCATTAGCACATTTCATTTCGGGGGCTAATTATATAAAAGCACATGATAAATCGGATTATGCACTGTTGCAGTTAAATCAAAAGCCTCCTCCAAATTATAACGTGTTTTACAATGGATGGTCTAATGATAAGAGACACATGACAAATACCGGTGTTACCATTCACCATCCCAATGGGGATATAAAAAAAATTTCCGAATGGGATAAAGTAATTGATTTAAGAATTAATTTTTGGAAAGTGAAATGGACAAAAGGCTGTACAGAAGCAGGATCTTCTGGCGCTCCATTATTTAACAGTTCCGGTTATGTGGTCGGTCAAAATTGGGCTTCCAACAATAAACCGGTGTGTGATAATAAAAAAAGGAATTTTTTTGGCTGTTTTCACCGGTCGTGGCATAATTTTGGTTTAAGTGGGGTATTAAATCCCAATGGTACACACTCCGGTAGTCATCAAAACTGGATAGGTGCGATGGGTGGTAATGAAACAACAAAAGAAAACTGGTATTTTAATAACTGTAACGACCTTCATACCAGCGATAATGTTACTTATTTAAACTATTCTACACTGGAAACCAGGCAGTATGACGGTGTTTACAATGCAAAAAATCAAATTACGGCAGAAAATACAACAATACAGTCTGGAACAAGCGTTGTTTTCAGAGCCAGAAACAGTATTGTACTGAAGCCCGGTTTTCAGGCAGTACAAGGAAGTAATTTCAGAGCTGAAACAGGGGGAGATTATCAAATGGGATGTAACAATGGTGTAAAAAGCGAACAGCTATCAAATGACGATGTTCACAACATGCTTATTTATACTTTAAATTTAAGTGAAGATACGAACATTGCAAGTGAGGAAAAATTGCAGGATTTTGCAGTGTATCCCAACCCGAACAATGGAACATTCTTTATAAGTTTACCAAATGGGGACAGTGAATTTATTGAAATAACAGTTACAGATATTAAAAGTACTGTTGTTTACAGTGCAAATACTTTTACAGAACACATTCAACTGCCTCATCCCGTTTCTGGCGTTTATATTGTTACTCTTCATTTTAAAGATAAGATATTAACCTCAAAATTTACCGTACTGTGAAAAACGCGATTATTATAATTGTCGCAGTGCTGTTATTTGTTGCAGCATCCTGCCTCAACACCTACAAAGGCTGCAAAAACATGCCGGAACAGCTAATCGGTACAGGTGAAATAATAGATAACGCTTTAATTGATTCAGATGAGCCTTTTGATATTTTTTTGATTGATGAGTATCAGGTTTTATCCGACGAAAGGCTGATTATAAATTCCGATTCTGCAAATATTTATCACCTGAGGGTGAGTTTTGACAGTGGGATAACCTTTAATCCGATAGATTTTTCGAAATACACCGTACTTGGAAACTATGCTGAAGGGGCATGTCGGGCTGTTTTCGACCGGCATGTAACAAAAAACATAGAACAGCAAAAATACATTTATAAAATTAATGTAATTTACTGTGGTATGTGTGAAAAACTTGAGGCAGACATGAACTTTATATTGATACCAAAAATAGAAGATGGCTTTTCGGTTGAATTTATTGTGGAAAGTGAGCGATGGTAAATTCTATTGATGTAATATGCGGCGTTTCTATTTTTGTTGCTGGTGTGTAAAATTTTTACTCCCTGCCTGACAGAAATTCATGCTCAATTGCTTTGAAATAATCAATAGAAACTCCAATTATGATGGGTTTACCACAACAGAATCCATCAACTCTGACAAAATTATAGAATATCTTGATAATTTGTCGTTTCGCATCAAGAAGAAGACTGTTGTCGTGCTTTATAACGCAAAGAATCATTGGGCAAATAAAGTCATGGACTATGGTGAACCCTGGGAGAAAAGAAAACTTTTCATCTTCTTGCTTCCCCATACTTTCCGCACCTCATCCTTGCCGAAACCTTGTGGAAGATAATTAAAAGAAAGTGGATAAAGCCATAAGCTATTTATATTTCACCACAACATAATATAATTTGTAATGAAATATTAACATTATCTTATTGTATTTGTAAAACTAACCCCGTAATTTTACGCTCTCAAATTTTTGTACATTTTTTGAGTGTAAACTACAATAAAACAATTTTTTTCTTTAACTAAAATCTATATGTTATGAAACGGAAGTATTTACTTTCAACAATTATTTTGAGTACCGCATTTCTCCTCTGGGGAAATATCGTTAGGGCAGCTGTTAAAACTGTTACGATTACTTTAGAGTCAACAGGAATAACAGGAAATAGCTATGATGGTGGCGCAGAAAGAACTTGGGAACAAGATGGAATTTCTTTTGGCGCAAAAGCCATATTGGCTGGCTCAGGAGGCTCTATGCAATCTCAGGCAAATAATGGAGTGCTTTACAATACAACGCCTTTCTCCGGCAGGATTGTAAGCATCGAAATTACAAGCACTGGAACTCCCCGCAATTCAAATTGTTTTGGTGGAACCGATACGCGACTGGTGAATAATGTTGCCGCTAACTACGATGTAACAGGCGGTACGCAAGTAGGCGAAACATCAACCACCGGATGGACAGAGGCTGACTTTAACGAAACATCCTACACCTATTTTGCTATCAAAAGAGGTAGCAATGCGGCTTACTGGACTTCAGTCGTAATTACTTACGATGACAGCGGCACAGGTGATACGCCTGCAATAGCTGTTTCGCCTGCATCGCTCAACTTTGCTGAGATTAAAGTTGGTGTAACATCATTTTCTCAAAGCATTACAGTTGCAGGCAGCAACCTTACGGCTGACATTGCTTACGCAAAAAGCGGCGACGATGCAGCAGCGTTTACCGTTGCCGAAGACGCTGCATGGACTGCCGCTGCGGGTGGCATGTTAAACGTAACCTTTGCCCCCATCGAAGCGAAGGAATACAGCGCTGCAATTACATTTACGAGCGCAGGAGCCGACGATAAAACCGTTACCCTTACGGGGACAGGCGTGGAACAAGTGCTTCCCGAAGCCGCATTCTCGGCTGATAAAACCAATGTTGCTGCCGGAAGCGTCATTCAGTTTGCCGATGAATCGACAGGTAATCAAACCGCGTGGGCGTGGACATTTGAAGGCGGAACTCCCACAACATCCGACGTACAGAATCCGACAGTTACATACTCCGTTGCTGGCAATTACGACGTTTCGCTAACCGTTACCAATGCCGATGGCAGTGATACCGAAACAAAAACAGACTTTATCACCGTTGGAAATCGTTCATTAACCATTACCAATCCGCAAAACGGCGATACCAAATATTCTCCTGATGTTTCCGTAACATTTGCAGTGGAGTATTTTGCCATTCCTGCCGATGGAAAAATAAAATATGTGCTTGACGGCGGCCAGGCGCTGTATCACGAATCAACAGCTGCAATCGCCCTTACGGAACTTGCATTGGGCAGTCATACCATCGCGCTTGAGCTTGTTGATACCCAAAACAACCCTTTAACGCCAGCCATCGCGCAAAGCGTTACCTTTACCATTGCCGAAGCTGCTGTTTATACTTACGTGCCTGTTAATTCGATGGACGAATTAATTAACGGCGGAAAGTATTTGATAACAGGAGTTAAAGGTGATGAACTTCATGCTTTGAGCTTTCAGCAAACTAATAACAGAAGAACTGCAACAGTTCAGCTGTCGGGCAACAATATTGTAACGGCTGTAGCAATGGACGGCGACGACCAGACAAGTCCTTACGAAATTACGCTTGCGCAGAATGGCGACAACTGGACGCTGTTCGATGCTGTCAATGGTACTTACCTGCGTTCGGCATTATCGGGCTCTGGTAACTATTTGCAGGGTAATGCCGAAATGATTGACTGGACTATTGCTGTTGAAAACGGTGTAGCAACAATGATGTGCGTTTTTGAAAGCCATACCGACCGTAATAATCTTCGATTTAATTCGGGAAATAATCCTCCTGTTTTTGCATGTTATTCAAGCGGACAAACCGACGTTAAACTTTATCGACTTGCTACGGAGCCGTCGATGGTTATTGTGTCGCCCGAAAACAATGCAGCAGTCGATTCGGAAAATATAGAAATTGAACTGGCTGTAAATAACTTTGAACTGGGCGAAAACGCAGGTAAAATAAAATACACGCTCAACGGCGGAACGCCTGCTTACACAACTTCGACCACCTTTGCAGTTAACGGACTGGTTGCGGGCGAAAACACAATTACGGTTGAGCTGGTTAATAACGACAACAGTTCGCTGAATCCTGCGGTGAGCGAAACGCTTACACTGTTTTTGCAAAGGGCTGGAATTGAAATTACATCGCCTGCCAATGGCGAAAATTTTGTTGCCAGCAGCGTTAGTATTGTATTTGAGGTGAGCGATTTTGAATTGGGCGTTGATGGCAAAGTAAAATATGCGCTCGACGGCGGCGAAGCCACGTATGTAACTGCAAGCCCCATCAGTTTGGCCGGTTTAAGCTACGGAACACATACAGTTACGCTCGAACTGGTAGATATGGACAATGCTTCGCTCTTGCCTGCTGTAACGGCAAGCGTAACATTTATTCTCCGCGAAACGGAGGCGATAACTTATACGCTGGTTACTTCTGCCGACGATTTGGCAGACGGGGGCGATTATCTGTTTGTTGGCACAAAAAACAATATTCATTATGCTTTGGGGTGGCAAAAACAATACAACCGCCATGCAGTACCCGTTACGGTAATCGACAATACCATTACAGTTAATCCTGCAACTGAAATTACACCCACGCAGGACGAAGTTGACCCGTACCAGATTACGATGCTGAAAAACGGCGACCAGTGGAGCCTGCTTGATGGAGTAAACGGAAAATATTTGATTCCGCGTGAAGGCGACAGCAACGGACTTTTATTAAGCGAAGCCGAAGCGCTGTGGAATATTTCGTTCACTGACGACAGCGCAACATTTAGCTGTACCGATGCAACGTACAGTCGCGGAGCAATGCGATTTAACAGGAATAATAACAATCCGCCTTTATTTGCATGTTACCAGCCCAGCGCTTCGCAGGACAAGTTTTTCATCTACAAGTCGGAGAAATCAACAGACACACCTTCGCTGATTGTGCAGTCGCCATCGAACAATCAGGAGATACTCGAAACAAATATCGACGTTAAGTTTTTGGTGCGCAACTTTGTTTTAGGTACCGATGGTAAAGTGAAATATACATTCGACAGCAATTCATCGGCAACAACTGTCGAAACCACCATTTCGCTTACCAATCTTACTGTTGGCGCACACACCATTGTTCTTGAACTGGTTGATATGAACGAGGCGCCGTTGAACCCAGCCGTAGCAGTTACCGTTAACTTCACGGTAATTACGTCGCAAACGCTAACCATCGCACAAATTCAGGAACCCGACGGCAACTCGACCGATTCGCCCTACATCAACACAATTGTTGAAACCACAGGTGTAGTTACGGCACGCCTCGGAAATCAGGGCTTTTATATACAGGACGGCACAGGCGCATGGAGCGGCATTTATGTATATACAGGCGCAAGCGATAATAATCCCGAAATAGGTTACGAAGTAAAAGTTTACGGTTATGTAAAAGAATATTACGGCTTAACCGAAATCACATCCAACGCGGCTTCGCCTCAAGTTGATGTTGTGATAACCGTAATTTCGGAAGATGCCGAACTGGCCGATGCCGCTGAAGTTTCGACACTCGACGTGAATAATGAACAGTACGAAAGCGTTCTTGTAAAAATTACGAATGCCGAAGTAAAGAGCGGACCATCGGGTGCAACCAATGATTATGTTGTAAACGACGGTTCGGGCGATTTAATTGTAAGCGGCAGAATATTCGCTCCCTCCGAAGCCTATTCGCTTACTGTTGGCAACCATTACAGCATCACCGGCGTTGTTGATTATTACAACGCATTTAAAGTGATGCCACGCGAAAGCTGGGATGTAATACAGGAGTCCAGCATCAATTTCACCGATTGGAACAACGGCGTCGAAGTCAGTCCCAATCCTTTCGCCGATGCAATTTATTACAGCAATGTAGCCAACCTTGCACGCATCACCGTTACCAACCTTGTGGGGCAAACAGTTCTCGACACAGCTCCACAGGCAAGTAACCGAATTGATACAGGCTCGCTGCCAAAAGGTATTTACCTTGTAGTTTTCCACAATAAAGATGGTAAAACAATTGTGAAGAAAATGGTGAAGAGGTAGAAATAAGGTTGAACGTTTCTTTCATTATTTAACAATCCCCGCCGGTATCTATAAAGCCGGCGGGGATTGTCATTCTGTTGCAATACGCCAAAGTTCCAATATTATACTCAAACAGAATTGATTTGCGAATAAAAGCAACAGCAACAAGGGGATTAATCCCCTTGTCAATAAATAAAACTGGAATCCCCTGTTATTTGCAAACCATTTTTGTTTAAGTATAACAGGTGAGGCAAATCAAGAACTATGATAATATAACAGTCTTATTCACTCATCCTGCATTGGCAATGGGGCATGCCCCATTGTTGAGTATGTTCGCAAATCAATTTGGTTTGAGTTATGTCAATTTCCAATTCAAGGCTAATAAAACGTAATACTGCGTAACATGAGTAAGTTACTGTGCAATATTTTGTAATCGCAATATAAAATACATTGACAACTACGGTAGTATTGTTAATAACAACGCAAAACACATTAGGCACTGTGCAATATTTTGTAATCACAATATAAAATACATTGACAACTACGGTAGTATTGTCAATAACAGTATAAAATACCTCAACAAACATGCAAGGTTTTGTAATCACAATATAAAATACATTGACAACTACGCTACATTTATCAAGAACAGTATAAAATACTTCAATAACCATGCAAGGTTTGCGGGTAACCATGCAAGGTTTGCGGGTAACCATGCAAGATTTGCGAATAACAATGCAATGTTTGCGAATAACAATGCAATATTTTCGAATAACCATGCAATGTTTGCGGATCACAATGCAATATTTGCGGATCACAATGCAATATTTGCGGATCACAATGCAATATTTGCGGATCACAATGCAATGTTTGCGGATCACAATGCAATGTTTGCGGAGCACAATGCAATGTTTGCGGAGCACAATGCAATGTTTGCGGAGTACAATGCAATGTTTGCGAATAACAATGTAAAATTCGTGAATCACTATGCAAAGTTTGCAAATCACAATACAAAAATTGGCAAACACTATGCAGTATTTGCCAATTATATCTCATATTACGCAGTATTACCTGTATTAGCCTTTAAAAGTCTTAATCTTCCGCACCGCAGGCGAGCAAATTATTGCCTGCGGTATGCCAGCTTCTTGGCAAGCAACGAGGCGTCAATAAACGTTGCCTTGCGCAGCATGTTTTTCAAATCGTCCGACTCGCTGAAGCAGACGTTGATTTTGCTGATTCTGGCTGCCGTTACTTCGGCTTCTATGCCGACGCAACGCTGCTTGCCGTAAGCCGGAACTAAGCCATACTGCCCGGCTGTACCGTTTTGCCTTTGAGCAGCCGATTGGTTGCTGCTTTGAGCAGTTGTAAAACACTAATATAAAAGTGTGAAAAATACGGGCTGATGACTCGGAAATAACTGTGGATGAAATGCTTTTGCGAGGTCTTTCAGTATGGTTTGGGGTTCCATCCAGCCCCACTCGTAATAGCCCGAACTGTATGTGTTAGAGTATAATATGCAGCGCTCATTAAATGCTTTGAAATCGGCATAGCGAACATCCATTGCCTCAAAATCGGCGTAAGTGAAACTGCCCTGATGATTGACTGTTATCATCCAAAAATCGCAGTTATGCGTATCGTGAAAT
>JAITVO010000115.1 GCA_031285765.1 Cytophagaceae bacterium
TCGGCGAACAGCGCGAAATAACCGCGCCCTTCGGCTTCAATTTTGGTTTTCGGGCGGATAATTTCCCCTCCGTTTGCTTCGACTGACGACAGTGCCTTTTCCATGTCAGCAACGTGGAGTTTGACCAACACGCCGTCTTTTGAAGGGCAAAAATCCTTTGCCAGCGAAATGGCGTCGGGACACTGCCCGTTTTCTTCGGGGAAGAACGCCATTTTCCCGTTTCCGCAATCCATAATGGATGGCTTTACACCCAAAACGTTTCCGTGAAACGTTACTGCCCGGTCGAAATCAATTGCCGGAATCTCAAAGAATGCTACTAAACTGCTCATTTTTTACTTTGTTTAAAAAATGGATAACTAAAAATTTACTTTGTCAATTTAACGGCACAAAAGTACGGCTATCCATTCCGTAAGACTTGTAAAAAACGGACATTTTTCGATTTTAAGGGCGGGGAAACGTTTAATTGGGAATTAGCCCCAAAGTTTGGGAAGTAATATAATTAATCGGGAAACATCCCCGAAATTTGGGAAAGAATACGATTATTTGGGAAACATCCCCAAAGTTTGGGGTGCGTAATAACTGAATGGGGGCAGGCAGGGGACACATATTCAGCGTAGTTTTATTGTATCCAGATGTTTTCGATACCTGATTAAGTCCTCGTATCTTCCTGCCCGCAAGGGCAGAACAGATATGAAAGTATAAGTTCTGCCCTTACGGGCAGCCGTGCTGTTGTCTGTTTCTCACAAGCTGCGCTGGGCGCGCAAACCCCGCCCCTACATTTGCATACTTAAGGTTATGAAGATTCAGCCTTTTCAAGGCTATCAAAAGTAATACTGCGTAACATGAATTATTCATTGCCCATTCTCCACCCAGTTTCATCTATCTTTCTGAAAATTCATATTAAACATATTCTCTGTTCAATAATATTTATTATCTTTGCGAGCCTTTTCGGAGAAGGTGTTTATCTATTCAAAAAACGCCTGTCGTTCCCGAATTTTTTGTAGAAGTAGAAATATTACAGGAATAAATATAGAGTAATGAGCGATAATTTAGAAGAAATGTCGAATCAGTCGGCAAACGATTATTCGGCAAGCAGTATTCAGGTGCTCGAAGGACTTGAAGCTGTTCGCAAACGCCCCGCCATGTATATTGGCGACATCAGTCAAAAAGGACTTCACCACCTTGTGTACGAAGTTGTGGACAACTCAATTGACGAAGCGCTGGCAGGGCACTGCTCGCGAATTGAAGTTACAATTAACGGCGACAACTCGGTTACTGTTGTCGATAATGGACGCGGTATCCCTGTGGATATGCACGAAAAAGAGGGGCGTTCGGCGCTCGAAGTGGTAATGACTGTGCTTCATGCAGGTGGAAAGTTCGACAAGGACAGCTACAAAGTGTCGGGCGGGCTGCACGGAGTGGGCGTTTCGTGTGTAAACGCGCTCTCGACCATGCTCACGGTAGAAGTGCGGCGCGGCGGAAAAGTTTACCGTCAGGAGTATCATCGCGGTAAGCCCGTAGAACCCGTGAAAGAAGTAGGATCAGCCGACAGCACAGGTACTACAACCACTTTTAAACCCGATGATACCATCTTTGTCGTTACCGAATTCGACTATTCAATACTTGCAGGACGAATGCGCGAACTCGCCTTTTTGAATAAAAACATCGAAATCATTCTTACCGATAAAAGAGTGGTGGAAAACGACGGAAACTTTAAGTCGGAATGCTTCCACTCCAACGAGGGACTCAAGGAGTTTGTGCAGTTTATTGACGGCAACCGCGAGCGCCTGATAGAAAGCATTATTTACATCAACACCGAAAAAAACGACATCCCTGTTGAAGTAGCCATCCTTTACAATACCTCGTTTACCGAAAACGTGTATTCGTATGTTAATAATATTAATACGATAGAAGGTGGTACGCACCTTACAGGCTTTCGCCGAGGTCTGACACGGACGCTGAAAACATGGTCGGAAAAATCGGGACTTCTTTCTAAAGTAAAATTTGAGATTAGCGGCGACGATTTTCGTGAAGGTTTAACGGCTGTTATATCGGTAAAAGTTGCCGAGCCGCAGTTCGAAGGTCAAACTAAGACAAAGCTGGGCAATGGTGAAGTAAGCCTGTCGGTTGACCAAGCTGTGAGTACAATGCTCACCAATTATCTCGAAGAAAATCCGAAAGACGCCCGCGCCATCGTAAACAAGGTGATTTTGGCGGCAACCGCGCGTCATGCAGCACGTAAGGCTCGCGAACTGGTGCAGCGTAAAGGCGTACTGTCGGGCGGCGGATTGCCGGGAAAACTTGCCGACTGCTCGGACAAAGACCCTGTGGCATGCGAGGTTTTTCTCGTTGAAGGAGACTCGGCAGGTGGCACAGCCAAACAGGGGCGCAATCGTCAGTTTCAGGCAATTCTCCCGTTAAGGGGAAAAATTCTGAACGTGGAAAAGGCTTTGCAGCACAAAGTTTTTGAGAGTGACGAAATAAAAAACATCTTTACGGCGCTGGGCGTAACCATTGGTACCAACGAGGACAGCAAAGAGCTAAACCTCGAAAAGTTGCGGTATCATAAAATCATCATCATGACCGATGCCGACGTGGACGGAAGTCACATCGCAACACTGATAATGACTTTCTTCTTCCGCTACATGAAAGAGTTGATTACGCTCGGACACCTTTATATTGCAACGCCTCCGCTGTATTTGTGCACGCATAAAAGGTCGAAAACCAAACAGTATTGCTGGAGCGAAGACGACCGTAAAACGTTTGTCGAAACTTACAGCGACGGCAAAGAAGACAGCATCAACATACAGCGTTACAAAGGTCTTGGCGAGATGAACGCCGAGCAGCTTTGGGAAACCACGATGGATCCCGAACAGCGGACGCTTCGTCAGGTAACCATCCAGAGCGCCACCGAAGCCGACCGAATTTTCAGTATGCTTATGGGTGACGACGTGCCGCCCCGCCGCGAATTTATTGAAACAAATGCTACGTATGCAAAGATTGATGTGTAGATAAAGATGGATATTACAGAAACCGGAGGATGAGTTAAAATATTTCTCCGGTTTTTATATCAGAAGTTGTTTGAGTCAAGTAAGCGCTCATAATTATTTTAAATAATAGCGTAATATTGTGCTTTTTTCCATTTTAATTGTTGCGAATATGAATATAGTGCTTTTTATTGTTATCGGTGCAGTAGCCGGATGGCTGGCGGGAATTATCATGAAAGGCAAAGGTTTTGGCTTTTTGATGAATCTTGTGATTGGTATTGTTGGCGGCTTTTTAGGCGGCTGGCTGTTTAGTTTACTAAAAATTAATCTGCATAGTGGTTCTATTGTGGGTTCACTGCTTGCTGCCCTTGTGGGTGCAGTGATTTTACTGTGGATTATTTCATTGTTTAAAAAGAAATAATGCCGAAAAAAAATCAGCAACATGGTGCAAATTTTTGTATTTACACCATGTTTGTTTTTATATAGCAATTCAAGGTAAACGCACGAAATTTTACAGCAATTGTATTTGTTTGCAATGCCCATAAAGCCTCATTTGCAAATAAAACAACCTCAGTAGAAGCAGGTATTTCACCCATCCTAAACCTCATTACACCATTATACTCAAACAGAATTGATTTGCGAATAAAAGCAACAAGGGGATTAATCCCCTTGTCAATAAATAAAACTGAACAGTTAAAACTCGAATCCTCTGTTATTTGCAAACCATTTTTG
>JAITVO010000211.1 GCA_031285765.1 Cytophagaceae bacterium
TAAAAACTCCAATTTCTTCGTTATGCTTCGGACGATAAAATGCTCATTTACCTTCATGTAAACTGCGCTTTTATCGCCTCGCAAGCCTCGAACTTTGAGTTTTTAGAGGTTCCCTTATATTGCTCTAATTCCGACAGAGTCTTGAATCTTGTGTGTGTTTGTTGCACTCTGCCCAATATTTACAGGCAGTTACCTCGCCTCTAAATGCATAAACAACGCTTTGCCCGCCTGTGGATATGTAGAAACGCGCCTCATCGCGTCTTTATATTTACCTCATTGCGTTATCCGCATTCTTTTTGAACTGCCACTTCATTTATAACGGTAGATAAAGAATAACTACTCGTCTCAATATTAAAACGGATTGATTATTTTGACTAAAGGCGGTATGTGAATAGCAAACAATTGAGTTAATAAGTGTAAATCCCGTAAGGTTTTACACATTTACTCTGCGTAATTATGTTATATGGCTCTGTGAATTTCAAATTCATATACACGGACGAATGGTGCTGATAAAAAGAGGCTAACCTTTCAACAAGCAAAACCATTTTTTTTCAAATCCAAAACTTTATCTTTCAGATGTTCAATATCGGTGTTTCGCTGTAAAGAAAATGTTTGTGATTTTTTTTCGAGAAATTCATGAAGCAAAAGTGATTTTTCGTAAAACTCAATACTTAATGGATAATTTTGTTGCGCTTCTTTCAATTGCGCTTCGACATTAAAAAGTTGTGCAAGAATTTCAAGATGTCCATTGTTGAAATGATGTTCTTCAATCAACTTTACGGTTAGTTCTTCTTTAGGAATAAACGTAAATTTCGCAGCATCTTCCTTTAGCAGTGTGTGATACGATTCGGTAAGTAAATCCTGTGCTTCGGAATAATTGCCTTTTGTAATGCGGCTAACGATAGCTGCTATAAATTTGCCTAACATCTCAAGCATTTTTAAAATATAGTCTTGCTGATACATGGTTTTGTTTTTGTAAATAAAATTTAACGATTGTGCAATAGTAAATAAAATACAATATAGGTGTCAACTTTCACAATATTGTTGTGAAAGTTGAGTAATTTCGGAGTGCAAAGATAAAATTTTTTTTCAACCGAGCAAGGCGTTTTATTAAAATAACAACAGTTTTAACTTATGCTACTTTTCAAGAGCCATGTAGTTTTTTTCACGTCTAATTCCTTTCTCAATTACTCAAATTATCGTTTACCCAAGTCCGCAGACGAAACGAAAACGTAGCCGAAGTGAAGTCTGCGGACTTATTTTCTCGAAATACAACAACGTGGTGAAACATTACAAGATAATTTTCTGAAAAACATATATCGTTATTTAAAACAAATCATTTATTTTTGCACCTTTTTATATTGAACAATGACACCAATAATAAAACGACAAATGAAGCCCGATTGGCTGAAGATTCAACTCCCCAATACTTCGGAATATAGTTGGATGAATAAAACCATACGGGATAACTGTTTGCATACAATATGCACAAGCGGAAAATGTCCCAATGCTGCCGAATGTTGGAACAATGGTACGGCAACATTTATGATTCTGGGCGACGTCTGTACCCGCGCCTGCAAATTTTGTAATGTAAAAACAGGTAAACCTTTGCCCGTTGACGATAAGGAACCTTTACGAATTGCCCGTTCTGTTAAGATAATGAAGCTGAAACATGCTGTAATTACATCGGTTGACCGCGACGATTTGAATGACGGCGGCGCAGCCATTTGGGCTGAAACCATCCGAAAAGTGAAAGAATTGAATCCCGAAACAACAATGGAAGTTTTGATTCCCGATTTCAATGGAAATGCAGAGTTGCTTCAACAGGTGATTAACGCTTCGCCCGAAGTTATCAGCCACAACATGGAAACAGTTCGGCGACTGACGCCTGAAATTCGCTCAAAAGCCAAATATGAAGTAAGTCTTTCTGTACTGAAATACATTGCAAAGTCGGGAATTGTTTCCAAATCGGGAATTATGCTTGGGCTTGGCGAAACCGATACAGAAGTGCTTCATGTAATGGACGATTTAATCGCTATCGGGGTAAAAATTTTTACCATAGGTCAATATTTGCGCCCATCGCCAAAGCATCATAAAGTAGTGGAATACATTACGCCCGAAAAATTCAAATATTACGAAAAGGAAGGAATAAAAAGAGGTTTCAGGTTTGTGGAAAGCAGCCCGCTTGTGCGGTCGTCCTATCATGCCGAAAAGCATGTGAACGCATAATTGTTAATCAAAGCTACTCGCAAAAATGGAGCGTTTTTTCTTTGCATACACTGCAATTATTTCAAACACTTTGCATATCTTTGCGCCTTGATATTTAAACTGTAATTTATTATAACAAAAATGCGGCTTGCATCAATTATATTACTGACATTCATCGCATCAGGAAATATATTTTCGCAAACAAAAACAAATCCTGAAGACCGAAAAACTACTCTTGATATTGGTTTTTTTATGGGTGGCGGTTCTTTAGTAGAGATTGATACAGAATTTATGTTAACAAAACAGTTTGGCTTATAAATGGGTGCAGAACTTGGTTTTTTTGGGCGGGCTTACTTATCATCCCAAAGCAAAAATTAATTCGTCGTTTATTTCATTACAATATATGCATTAGGGCTTGTAGGATGCGCATTATGCAGGCTACATTAAAAATGTATAACTTCAAAACACGAAAAATATTTTAGGCAGGCATCGAAATCGGCTATCTTACAAGCAAAGAACCGAGCCTTTACGATGCTTTTTCCGATAAGGCTAAAGATATGGCTATATAAAAATAGGAATTATGGCATTTTAATTCTTTGCATAATAGCAGTAACTTAAAGGCAAATATAAAAGTTATAACATTTATATTGCCGCAACATATATAAAACGACAAAGTAATTACTATATTTGTCGCCAAATTCAGATACAGATGAGTGAAGAAATTTTAAAAGCGTTAATGCAGCTGTTTGGGCTTATTACCAAGCAGGATGGTGGAGTAGGGAGCAACGAAACGGAGTATGTTCGCACCTTTTTGAAGCAACAGTTGAATTCCGAAGCCGTTGAAGAATATTTCTCACTATTTTTGAAATATTCCGACGAAGAACGGAAACGGCTTTCGAAAGACAGTGAAAAAGAGGCGGGCGACGACGGCAAAGTGCAGCTCACTTCGATGAAAGACTCGGTGCGTATTCTTGGAATCTGTAAAAAAATAAACAAACAGCTCAATCGCGAACAGAAAGTAGTGGCGCTCGTGCGTTTGTACGAACTGGTAGGCTCCGACATGAAACTCACCGACCAGCGAATGGCAATTATCAATACGGTTGCCGACGTTTTTAAACTTCCCAAAAATGAAGTAGCCGCCATCGAAGCCTTTGTACTTCAGAGTGAACCCGAAAAACTGAATTATCCCGAAATTCTGATTGCCGACGACACCGAACATAAAAATAAGCATTTTAAACATATCCCCATAACGGGATTGAACGGCTCCATTATTGTACTCAGCGTGCGAAGCGCCGAACTTTACTTTATGCGCAACGCAAGCGACGGCGAGCAGGAAATATTCCTGAACGGATTGCTTATCAACAACAAAAACGTTTACATTTTCCCCAAAGGCAGTTTTGTTCGTCTTCCGAAAGGAAAACCGATTTATTATACCGATGTTGTCAGTCATTTTTTGGCTGACACCGATACACCCCGCATTACCTACGAAGTAAAAGATGTTTGGTACAAATTTAAAAACGGCGGCATAGGGCTTCGCAACATTAACATTGCCGAAGAACAGGGGCGTTTGATTGGCGTAATGGGCGCGTCGGGCGCGGGAAAAACCACGCTGATGAACGTGCTGGCAGGTATCGAAGTGCCTTCGGAAGGCGAGGTGTTGATTAACGGCGTTAATCTGCATTTGCACAAGGACGACGAACTGAATGGCGTTATCGGTTTAATTCCGCAGGACGACCTGTTGATTGAAGAACTCACCGTTTTCGACAACCTTTATTATAATGCCAAACTCTGTTTTAAGGACAAAGACGAGGAAGAATTGACGCAGCTTGTGAACGAAACGCTTCAAAGTCTTGGGCTTTACGAACGTCGAAATCTCAAAGTTGGTTCGCCGCTCAACAAAACCATCAGCGGCGGGCAACGCAAACGGTTGAATATTGCGTTGGAGTTGATACGTCAGCCGTCGGTACTGTTTGTGGATGAGCCAACATCGGGGCTGTCGTCGCGCGACTCCGAAAATGTGATGAATCTTTTGCGCGAATTGGCTCTGAAAGGAAAATTGGTGTTTGTGGTAATTCACCAGCCGTCGTCGGATATTTATAAGATGTTCGACAAAATGTTTATTCTCGACACGGGTGGCTATCCTGTTTATTACGGAAATCCGGGCGAATCGCTTATTTATTTCAAACGTTTGGATGCACAAATCAACAGCGATCAGGGCGAATGCCCCACCTGCGGAAATCTGAATCCCGAAATGATTTTCAACATCATTGACTCCAATGTGATTGATGAATACGGAAATTACACCAACAAGCGCAAAACAACACCCGAAGAGTGGTACAAACATTACGACGAACTTCAGCCCGTACCCAAAGTGGAAACGGCTACCACGCCACCGCCCAAAAACCTGAACATTCCCACATGGCTGGGGCAGTTTTGGATTTACACCATTCGCGACATTCGCGCAAAGTTAAGCAACACGCAATATATTATTCTGAATTTGATAGAAGCGCCGTTGCTTGGGCTGATTCTGACTTTGTTGATACGCTACATTGCCGACCCAACGTCGAACGTTTACATCTTCCGCGAAAACGAAAATATTCCGCCCTATATTTTTATGGCGGCAATTGTTGCGCTTTTCCTTGGACTGATAGTGAGCGCGGAGGAAATATTCAAAGACGCAAAAATATTGAAGCGCGAAGCATTCCTCAACCTAAGCCGTTCGAGTTATCTCTTTTCCAAAATATTGATTCTGTTTACCATTTCAGCTATTCAAATGGCGCTGTTTGTATGGATTGGAAACTCAATATTGGGCGTAAAAGAGATGTATTTCAAATTTTGGCTCGCGCTGTTTACCATCGCTGCATCGGCTAATATGCTGGGACTTATACTGTCGGCGTCATTCAATTCGGTGGCAACCATCTATATTTTTATTCCACTGGTAATGATTCCGCAAATGATTCTTGGCGGAGCCATCTTTACATTCGACAAGCTGAACAAAGATTTTACCAACATCGACAAAGTGCCCGCCGTTGCCGAAATTATGCCTTCGCGCTACATTTACGAAGGTTTGGTGGTTGACCAGTACAAGCACAACTTGTTTAAGAAAAATATTTTTGATGTGGAAATGGCTGAAAGCAAGAGCGACTTTAAGCAGGTTTATTACATTCCCGAACTCAGAGATATTATTGCAAAGTTGGATGCGTACGAAAAATTAGACTCATACGAAGAGCAGGCTTACCGAAACGATTTGGAACTGCTCCGCAACGAGTTTACCCGTGAACAGAAACGTGTTCCAACCATTGAAATTGATTTTATTAACAATATTACTGTCGAAAAATTCAACAGCGATATTAAAAATAAATCGTTGCAATATCTTGATAAACTGCTGGAGCATTACCGTGCCGAATTTAACAAAGCAAACGGAACCAAAGACCGCTGGCTTACGCAGAATCTCGGCAAAGATGCCGAAAAATTCAACCGCATAAAGGATGATTATTTCAACGAAATGGTATCGCGTTTTGTTCGCAAGGAGTTGGACAAGAATAAAATTCTCCGTCAGCGCAATTATCTGGTGCAGGTGGTCGATCCCATCTATCAGATACCCGAACCTGCACACAAATTGGCATTCAGAACACACTTTTTTGCGCCCATGAAACATTTTGCAGGATATTATTTTGAAACGCTGTGGTTCAACATCGCAGTTGTTTGGATATTAACCCTCATCATGTACGCATTTCTTTATTTCGACTTGTTGAAAAAAGCAATGCATATATTCGGCTCAATAAAGTGGAAAAGAAAGTAACCTTTTTAATTCAATAGTAGTATAACGACTCGCAAATCATTTAAATTTAATAATTATGTTGAAGAACGCGATTTATTTTTTGTTCATTTTAGTATGTATCCCGCTGATGGTAGGATGCGGAGGTTGTTCGGGCAACAGTAAACCGAGCGACGATGGGCTGGCAGCAGTAACCGACGAAACCGAAGTTCCGCTGCAGTTAGGTGAAAACGTCATGAGCGACGTTATCCAGAACATTTCATCCCCCATTGAAATGGCAAACATGGTAAAGGTTTCAGGTGTTGAGTTTTCGCAGAAAATTCTGAACAACCCTGATGTAATTTCGAAATACGAAACATCGTTCAAAAAAGCGCTCAATCTTGGGGTATTCAGCGCCGATTTGGGGTACATCAACATCTTTGATAAGAATAACATTGTTGTTCCTTATCTGATGGCTGCCAAAACGTTGTCGAACGGTATCAACGTCGGACAGTTTTTCGATTTTGAAACATTGCGCAAAGCTGCCGAAAATGCAAGCAACCTCGACGCATTGATGGAAATGTCGATAAGCAGTTTCAACAAAATTGACGCTTATTTGCGCGACCAGAACCGTAGCGACGTAAGTACCCTTATCATTACAGGCGCATGGATCGAAGGAATGTATCTTTCGACAATGGTGCAGAAAGATGTAAACAAAAAAGAGATGGCAGACCGTATTGCCGAGCAGAAGCATGTAGTTGAAATTCTCGAAATTGTTTTGGGCAACTACAAAAATCAGCCAAACTTTCCCGCACTCGTCGAAGGCGTACAGGAGTTGAATCAAGCCTACGGAGCAGTACGGATTACAACCGAACTGAGCGAGCCTAAAAGGATTGAAAATAATGGAACGCTGCTGGTTATTCAGGACGAAATCAGTACGGCACACTATTCTCAGGAAGATATTGATAAAATTATGGATATAATTATCAATCTTCGCACAAAGATTGTTGAATAAAATTTATTATTATCCATAATGTTAAGTAAAGATATTAAAACCACGTATGTTATGAAAAGAGTTCTTTTTAGTTTGATATTTATTCTCACGCTGGGAATCACAGGCGCATCCGCTCAATGCGGCGAATCGCTTACGCAAACCGCGCTTAAAGAGATAGGCGACAGCCAGTACATCAAAGATTTTGCAGTTGATTTAAAGAAAGCTAAACCCGACGCCAAAACAGGCGCCGTTACCTTTAAAGTAATTTTGAACAGCAAAAACCATTACAAATTCAATATGGTAAACGGCTCTCAAAATACCGAAGAAGTGATTATGCAGCTTTACGATGGCGACCGTCTGCTGGTAAGCAATTTCGAAGGCGGAAAAATGTACAAGGCAACCGAATTTGTATGCCGAACCACCAAAGCCTACAATCTCACCTTCTCGTTCAAGGGAGGCGAAGAAGGTTGCGCTGCGGCAGTTCTCTCGCTCGTGAAACAATACAGCGAAGGCGAAATGGGATTTTAAACAGCGAATAAACGTTACAATGAAAATGCGGCTGGTAAACGGTCGCATTTTTTTTGTGCCATTTTGAATCATGATTTTAAACAAGAAGAGCGCAATTCTAAATATTTTGTCTGGTACCAAACCACCAATGGTAAGCCTTCTTGAGCCAAGTATTACTTGGGCATTGGCAAACTTGTTGCCCAAGTATTTTATTTTCTTATCGCCCAACGATACGGTAAGTATGGTTTCGCAGGTAAGCATTGTAACCTGATTTGAATTTTCAATATTTTGCATAATAAAGTCGGATATACCATGAAAAACATATTAGGGAACCTCTAAAAACTCCAATTTCTTCGTTATGCT
>JAITVO010000236.1 GCA_031285765.1 Cytophagaceae bacterium
TTCCGTTCGTTTGGGTCGAAAAACATCCTGAGATGGTGGAATGGAGCTGTTGCTGCTGTCTTTTCGGGGAACTTCCAGACGGGCAATCCGATCTTTCAACGTTGCGTTCTCTGCTTTCAACTCTGCGTTTTCCGCCATCAGGCGGCTAACCAAAGCTTCTAATTCTTGTATGTGCTGTTCGAGGGTCATTTAGGGGCGCAAAAGTAAAACTATTTCGGATGTACAAATAGAGGGCTGAATAGTTACATAAAAAGAAATGAGCATTTGCGTGCAAAAATCAGCGAAACCATTCTTAATGTTGAAAACGCAGTCTGTTTGCAGGATATACCCGAACTGAAAAAGATGAAAGGGGACAGAAAGAGTATTTTTTATCGAATCAAACGTCTTTCGTAATACATTTCCTACCCGTTGGCTAAAGTCAAGGTCAAAGAAACAATATTGCGTCAATTATCGTTGGCTTTAGTTAACACGCAAATAAAAATATCAATTCATTTACCGAAACGCTCTAATCAAGTAATTTTATCGTACACATTCCACTCACCAAAAAAGCCTTTTCGTTTTCAGAAAAGGCTTTTTATATCTCACATTATCAACAGCCAATTATGCTTCCATAGCTTTTTTCACCACTGCTTTAAAAGCATCGGGATGATTGACGGCTAAGTCAGCAAGCACCTTGCGGTTGATTTCGATATTCTTTTTAGTCATACATCCCAACAGCTTACTGTACGAGATGCCTTCGATGCGTGCAGCCGCGTTAATTCGCGTAATCCACAACGCTCTAAACTGACCTTTCTTCTTTTTCCTGTCGCGGTAGGCGTATTGTTGACCTTTTTCCCAAGTATTCTTGGCTACCGTCCACACATTCTTTCTCCGACCAAAGTAACCTCTGGTGAGTTTTAAAATTTTTTTTCTTCGTGCCCTTGAGGCAACAGCATTTACTGATCTTGGCATTTTTTACTGTTTTTTGAATGGTTAGCGTTCCTCCTTCTTTCAGGAATCTTTTATGCTAATTCATTCAGTTATACAATTAGTTAATTAAGAAATTCCGTTTTATTTCATGGCTAACATCAACTTAACGTTTTTCTCGTCGGCTTTGTTAACTGTTGTGAAATAAGTCAGATTTCTCTTTCTCTTGGTTGCTTTCTTGGTCAAAATATGACTCTTGAAAGCGTGTTTCCGTTTAATTTTTCCACTTCCGGTGATAGTAAATCTTTTTTTGGCACCGGAAACCGTCTTCATTTTAGGCATCTCTATATATTTAATTATTAAATATCAGATTCAATCGGAGTTTGCAGTCTGTAACCGTTTCCTTTTTTTATCCGATATCTCGAAAAAAACTACTTTTTCTTTTTGGGCGAAATAAATATTATCATTCGTTTTCCCTCAAGTTTAGGAAGCTGCTCAACTTTTCCTATCTCTTCCAAATCCTGAGCAAATTTCAATAACAGAATTTCGCCTTTTTCTTTGAACAGAATACTGCGTCCCTTGAAAAAGACGTAAGCCTTCACTTTTGAGCCTTCGGTAAGAAACTTTTCGGCATGTTTCAACTTGAAATTATAATCGTGCTCGTCGGTGTTGGGACCGAAACGGATTTCTTTTACCACCACCTGAACGGTATTTGCTTTCAGTTCCTTTTTCTTCTTTTTTTGCTGATAAAGAAATTTCTGAAAATCAATGATTCTGCAAACGGGTGGGTCTGCATTGGGCGAAATCTCAACAAGATCAAGTTCCATATCCACAGCCATTTTTAACGCTGCCGATGTTGGAAATACTCCGGGGTTTTCTATATTATCACCCACCAAACGTACTTGTGGTATTCGGATTTGCTGATTGATCCTGTAATTTTGGTCATCTTTACCTGGCATTTGCGCCGGTTTTCTTGGTTTGATTATACTTCTGTCCTCCTAACTTTAATTAATACTCTGTTTTTTTTGCTTCCACGCGGGAGTTATTCTGACGTTATTGTTCAATTTCTTCTATCATTTTATTGACTTCGCGATGGATAAATGCTGCAAATTCTTCGATTTTCATGCCGCCTTGGTCGCCTTCGCCCTGCTTTCGCACCGAAACTTCGCCCAAAGATTCTTCTTTTTCGCCTACTATCAACAGGAAAGGCGTGCGTTTCAGTTCATTATCGCGAATTTTCCTGCCAATTTTCTCATTTCGGTCGTCTAAGACGGCGCGAATATCGGAATTATTCAGGAAATTCAAAACTTTTTTCGCATAATCATTATATTTTTCGCTCACAGGCAAAATAACCGCCTGTTCGGGAGTGAGCCACAGCGGGAATTTCCCTGCGGTATGCTCTATCAATACTGCCACAAAACGTTCCATGCTGCCAAACGGCGCTCGGTGAATCATTATGGGACGGTGCGGCGCGTTGTCCTGACCGATGTATTCTAAATCAAATCGTTCGGGAAGATTGTAATCCACCTGAATTGTACCCAACTGCCACTTGCGTCCGATAGCGTCGCGTACCATAAAGTCGAGCTTTGGACCGTAAAACGCAGCTTCGCCTGTTTCTACGATGGTTTTCAAACCTTTTTCTTGGCAGGCCTCGATAATGGCAGTTTCGGCTTTCTCCCAATTTTCGTCGGAACCAATATATTTTTCGTTGTTAGCGGGGTCGCGCAACGAAATCTGCACAATATAATCTTTAAAATCCAGCGCTTTAAAAATGTAGAAAATAATGTCTATTACTTTCTTAAACTCATCTTTCAGCTGGTCGGGACGGCAGAAAATATGTGCGTCGTCCTGCGTAAATCCGCGAACTCGCGTCAATCCGTGCAATTCGCCGCTTTGCTCGTAACGGTAAACCGTTCCGAACTCGGCATACCGCAAAGGCAAATCGCGATACGAATGGGGTTTGGCACGATAGATTTCGCAATGATGCGGACAGTTCATCGGCTTCAGCAAAAATTCCTCACCTTCGGCAGGTGTATGGATGGGCTGAAACGAATCGGCGCCGTATTTTGCATAGTGCCCCGACGTTACATACAACTCTTTTTGTCCAATGTGCGGCGTAATTACGGGTTCGTAACCATATTTTGTTTGTACTTTTTTCAGAAATGTTTCCAAACGCTCGCGTAGTCGCGCACCTTTTGGCAACCAAAGCGGAAGCCCCTGCCCCACTTTTTGCGAAAAGGTGAAAAGTTCAAGTTCCTTGCCAAGTTTTCGATGGTCGCGTTTTTGCGCTTCTTCTAATTTAACCAGATATTCGTCCAGCATTTTTTGTTTTGGAAACGAAATGGCATAAATTCGTGTCAGCTGCTTCCGTTTTTCGTCGCCGCGCCAGTAAGCGCCTGCAATACTTAATACTTTTACTGCTTTTATCTGCTCTGTATTCGGAAGATGCGGTCCGCGGCAAAGATCGGTAAAACCGCCCTGTCGGTAAAACGAGATTGTTCCGTCCTCCAATTCGTTTATAAGTTCCAGCTTGTAAGTTTCGTTTTTATTACCGAAAAAATCAAGTGCATCCTGCTTCGAAACTTCTGTACGCTCGTAGTCATTTTTTTGCCGCGCCAGCTCAATCATCATTTTTTCGATTTTCGGCAAGTCGGCGTCGGTAATAACAGCGCCATTACCTGGTTCTACATCGTAGTAAAAACCGTTTTCGATAGCTGGACCAATTCCAAATTTTGTTCCGGGAAAAAGCATTGCAACCGCTTCAGCCATCAGGTGAGCCGACGAGTGCCAAAAAGCGTGTTTACCCTCATCGTCGTCCCACTTATGGAGTTTTACGCTTGCATCTTCATGAATCGGGCGATTAATATCCATCAAACTGCCGTTTACGGTAATGCTCAAAACATCTTTCGCCAGCATGGGGCTGATGCTTTTGGCAATTTCGTAACCTGTTATGCTTTCGGAATACTCGCGCACCGAATTATCGGGAAATGATATTCTTATCATTATATATTTGTCAATTTCAAAAATACGTCGTTATAAAAAAGCGTGCAAAGATATGTATTTTGAATGAAATATGATGTATCCGTCAAAAAAATATTTTTATTTATCTGATATTTTGCAGTTAATATTGTTATGTATCTCAACAGTACAGTTGTGTGCGAGGTAGTTGCTAACATAAATTTATCAGCAATAGCCCTGAGCCAATTCCAAAATTTAATTGGTTTTTTCTTCCATTTAGCACTTGCAAGGTAGTGCTTTATAGCAGCCTCCCTATTTTTTCAAAATACAGCCTCTTCAATAATAAAAATTGAAAATTTACTGTTCTCTGCATGCTCTTCTATTCCGAAAATTCAATCCTGAACAGCCGTTGTGGACACGTTTTGAGGCAAAGTTTACAAAGAACGCACCATTCGCGGTCGAAACTCAGCTTCCATTCGGGTACAGCAATGCTTATAGCTTGCGACACAGATGCCTACTTAACAGCAATTATTCTCCTTTTTACCCTTACGGGGAATAACACCGTGCCGGCTGCATTTTCGGGCAGGAGGGGATGGCGATTCATCCTCCTGTCTTTCATGCTTATTGCAGGTGCATATCCTTGTCGGCACTCGACAACCATCCTTGTTGGCGCTCGACAACCATCCTTGTCAGCGCCCGACAACCATCCTTGTCAGCGCCCGACAACCATGCTTGTCAGCGCCCGACAACCATGCTTGTCAGCGCCCGACAACCATGCTTGTTGGCGCCCGACAACTGTCAGGAGCAGGAACCCTGTAAAAAAAATCTGCTTTCTTTTCACTGATACTTTATTATGTTTATTTATTGTGTTACGGCAAGGGGAAAACCTTCCTGTTGCTACCTCCCCCAAGAGGCTGTCCCAAAAGTCTTTTTGAACGCAAATGATACAAATATCACAAATGAACACAAATTTTATTTTAAGTAAGTGCTCATAATTAATTCACATTATCCTGCATCGGCAATGGGGCATGCCCCATTGTTGCTTCTGTTTGTAAATCATTTCTGTTTGAGTATAAAAGCAACATCACTGTTAATAACACATGTTACGCACTTGGCTTGAATTGAAAATCGGCATAAGCCAAAAGCCTAATCTTCATAACCGTAAGCATAGTTGCCACAATCTATGCACCGTTCGTCATCGTAATGAATACTGTTCGCAATGGCACTTACGGTTACATTGTATCTTCCGGAGATACTCAAATGCGTGGTCGAGGATTTCAGGGGTCGGCTTTCAGCTTCAGAAACAGCGTGTCCGACTCTCCCGCTTCTATTGATGCTTTCAGAATGTTAATCTGCACATCGCCCCAAACGTTCCGGTCGTAACCACATCCACTTTTCCGCTCTTAATTTTGTCGTTAATCTTCTGATAGTTTTTTGTCATGGTTGTGTTACAAATTATTTATTATTGATTGATGTTGCAATAAATAATACTTTCTTAACGACGTTATAAAATGTATAGCATTGCATAACATTACTTATTATTTGATGGTTATTGTATTGATGAATAATTTCACCGCGACATCCGCCATGTTTAACATTTCCTCAGCATCACCGCCACCTGCGCCGATATACCTTCGCCACGTCCCTCAAACCCCATACGTTCCGTCGTAGTTGCCTTTACGGAAACGCAATCCTCATTGAGGTTTAACACGGCTGCCAGCGCAGTTTTCATCAGGGGAATGAAGCCTGAAATCTTTGGTTGCTGAAGCACCACTGTACTGTCGATATTCACAATAGCATAACCTTTTTGGCGCACCATTGTATCCACATGCTTCAGCAGAATTTTGCTGTCGATGCCTTTGTACTGTGCATCGGTGTCGGGAAAGTGGTAGCCAATGTCGCGAAAGTTAGCTGCCCCCAGCAGGGCGTCGCACAATGCGTGAATCAGCACATCGCCATCCGAGTGCCCTTTCGAGCCTTTCTCGTAAGGTATCTTCACGCCTCCAATCCACAATTCGTATCCATCAGCCAGCTGATGCACATCGTATCCTGTACCTGTTCTATACATAAAAATAGTATGTTGATGATTGATGTTTAATGAAAATATGCTTTCGCAAATATAGAATACAGATGACGCGGATAACACGAATTTCCGCAGATTACAGATTGCCTGAAAACATTATCATCTGTATTATCATCCACGAAAATCTGTGTCATCCGCGTTCTATTGGAGTATCCCTCACTCTCTCCCTCTCAATTTACAATTCCTTCATTCTCCATTTACTTAATGTCAATTCCCAGCGAAAACCGAATCGTGTTTGCCAGCGGATTGGTGCTTGGCGCAATCAAATAAGAGGCATCAAGGGTAAGCATGTTAAAGCGCAGACCAAGACCAGCCGAAAAGTGACTTCGGTTGCCCTTGTATTTGTTTTCGTAATAATATCCTGCACGAAGCGCAAACTGTTTGTCGTACCAGTATTCAAGTCCAGCGCTCAAACTCACCTCCTGCAACTCTTCCTTAAACCCTCCCGGAGCATCATTAAACGAGCGGAACATTCCCTTAAGGGTACCCATGCTATTGTAGAACTGCTGATACGATTCCACAGTTTCGTCTTCAGCTTTCTTGTGGGGCGTCGGCACCAGCAGTTTATTGGCGTCAACCGATACAGTGATACTGTTATATGCGTCCATCTCGGTTTGAAGAGCGACGCCCAGTCTCATATTGGTAGGGATAAACTCCCTGTTGTCGCCATCGTACGATATTTTACTCCCAACATCCGATACGTTAAGTCCAGCCGATAATTGCGCATCTTGCCCCGACAACCGTATCGGTGTACGGAAGTAAAACGCAAGGTCGGCAGCGAAAGAGTTGCCCGGCTGCATATTCTCCGCGCCGCCCGAACCCACATTGAGGTCTGAACGGATATACCGGAATGCGATGCTACCCGCAAAGTGTTCGGATAGCGCGCGGTTGTACGCCAAGTCAATAGCAAATTCATTGGGACTGACGTCGTACCCCACATCTTCGGCAGACTGCCTGTAAGTGATGTTGCCCACCGAGAAGTAGCGCAATGAGGCGCTTACACCCTGAAGCTCGTCAATCCGGTAAAAACCTGTAAGATTGTAAAGGTTAATGTCCTTTACGCCCAGATGACGCAACCATGGAGTAAACGCAACACCCACTCCGAAATCTTTCTCGATGAAAGCGAACTTTGCAGGGTTCCAGTATTGCGAATAAAAATCGGGCGCTGTAGCTGCACCCACGCCACCCATACCGCTGGAGCGCGAATCGGGCATTAAACTTACGAATGGTACTGCGGTAGGTATAATGTTTACCAAATCCTGATAATCTACCTGACCAAAAGAGCGAGCAGTTGTGATGATACTTAGTAGTGTAACAAAAATAGTAACCTTAAAAAACTTGTTCTTCATTATTATGTTCTGATTAATAAATTACATGTTCAATGTTCATGTCTGTGTTTTTTCTGTTGTCGAAACGCGACGTGAAACGTCATTATGGTTATCTCCCCAAACCTTTTCGGGGAATGAATTAACAGCTATCCCTCAAATTAATTTTGGCTAAAGCCCATTTCCTTTGGCTTTAGCCAAGACCCATCATTCGTTAATGCAGTGATTATATTCACATTGTAAAAACGGGGCATGCCCCGTTTCTACATTTGTATTTGCATTGTAAAAATGCATTATGCAATATCTTTATATTCACCCAAAAAACAGATTAACATAAACCACATTTCATATAAACAGCAAAACAGATTTTTTATTATGGTTGCACCATAATTTTTTTGGCAACCTGCGATTTCTTACCCGAATCGGATACGATAACGAATCGCACAAAATAAATACCCGCCTTTGTAATTCCGATATCCGACGGTAGCAAAGACGTTTGGGGTATATTGTTGCCTAATGCGCCTGTTGTTATCGCGCGGCTGCCCGTCAGCTGTCCTGCAAGGTTTATTCCCTCTGCCGTAATGGTGAGGACGCTGTTGGGATCGTCCATATCGAACGAAAAATATACAGGTTCGTAAGGATGCACAGGCACAGGGAAAAGTGCAAAGTTCGATACCTTGAGTTCATTAAGGTCGCTTACCACAAAATCAAGGCGTGCTGTAGTCGAATTATTATAGGTATCCCAAACTTTCAGGCTTATTTCGTGGTTGCCCCTGTCGAGTGCAGCAAGCTGATACACTACTGTTCCCCGCCGGTAGTTATCCGTCTCGCCCTGAAAGTAACTGTTGAGTACAACAGGGTTGTTTTTGTCGCCATCAATCACCAAAAGAATGTCGTGCCCTATTCCGTTCCCTACGTTAATGCCCGATTCGTCTTCAAACGTTGCAAACAGCAACGGACTTTGCCCTGTTGTTTCTCCATTGTGAAAAGTGTTGTGGTTCAGATAGAGTTGTACTTTTGGACCGGCATTATCGGCGTTGGCATTACTGCCCAATCCGCCAACAACAATATCTTTATTGACGCCCATTGCCTGAGTGCCGCCATCGTCAGTGCTGGCGTACATGCTAACTTTGCCCTTGTCAATGTTGTAACGGATGTCCTGCGGCACCACAAACTCGGTTTTAAACATGCCATTCTTTACCGTACTTTTTCCTTTAAATATAATGTTCGAATATTCCCTGAATTCAAATGGCGCCTCCCCATCGTTACCCATCGTTGCATAGTTTATATCCTTATCATAGACAACCACGTCGGCAATACCGTTAAATTGGCTGTATCTATTGCCCCTTTCGTCGGTGATATGCCCTGCGAGCCGTACGGTAGATTTGGCTTGAAGTGGTGCTGCCTTCTCCACGATTGTATCGTTAACGGTAAGCAATTGCATCCGGTATCTGTCGGGATAGCAGAGCCTCAACGCTGGGTCGCCCAACAGTACAAACCGCTGCATGTTTAGGTCGTCCCCCATGTTTTGCTTTGTGTGCATAATAATTTCACCAATCGACCGTGTGCAGCCATCTGTATTCGGAGCAAAAAGATACTCATGAATTTTCCGGTTCAATGTCCCGTTGTTCGATATATACACTTCGCGCGTTGTAGTAAACAGTGCAATTGCACCTCCGTAGGGATTTAGAAACAACTGCTCTCCAAACGATTTGCCAATAATGTCATGCTTGTCGAATGGGGCAAGATCGCACGTAAAAGTCATAAAGAACACCAGTTCTTTAATATTGTTCCACTTTCGCGCATGAGCCAGCGTAACTACTTTTTCGTGCGAGAAGCCCGACGGACCGCCATGTCCCACGTAAGTAAACACCAGCGTGCCGTCCACAATGGCGCGGTTCACAGCTTCGGATGCAGCGGGGTAGGTTTTACCGCCTGTCGAAGTTACTTTAGGATAGTTGTCAGTATATATTTTACGAATGTCGAATTCGGGATGCGCCTCTTCAATTATTCCGGCGCTCTCGTCGGACTGCCTCATGTGCACCTGATTGTCCAAATCATCGCCCAGAAACGTAACGCGCTTTCGCCACATTCCGTAGGTTTGCTCTTCAAGGTACTTCCTTACTTTGGCAACGGCGATGGAGGCTTCTTCAGCCGTTTCAACGGGAAACCGTCCTATCGCAATATCCACCTTGCTCGACGAAGCGGTTGTGCTTTCGTTGTCGTCCAAAAAGCCAAACCAGTCATCGGTAGCATAGCTCGAATCGCCTGTTGAGTATCCCGTTTCGCAGGTTACAATGTTGTATTGATGATACTTATTGTCGGGTTTAATACCCCTGTTATCGAAAGAGCCATCGCCAAAAAGCAGCAGGTATTTAATGCCTCCGTTGCGGTCGTAAATCATTTTGGCAAACGAGCGGATAGCTACGGGGTCTTGATGTCCCCATGCAAACTCATTGTATATCTGTTCTGGCGTTACAATAACCGTGTTTAATCCGTGATATTGAAAATGCAGGTCGGCAAGTTCCTGCGCCTGTGTGTGGAAGTCGGGGTGCGCAACAATAATATAATCGACAGCGCCAACGCCATGCAAGTTTTGATTGGCAACATCGCCTACCCTAACAGGACATGGAAATTCGCCTGACGGATTAAAGGCTGCAAACTCTTTCAGCGTGGCTGTTGATGTTTTAAATTCAAGATAGTTACCGTTCATTGCAGTCGGCAGTTTGGTGATAGCGGTGCGATTGGTAACATCCCATACAACCGTTCCTGCGCTTGCGCCCGCTATTCTGAACAGCGCCACTTTCCCCGTTCCGTTCGACTGCTTATCTCTGAACAGAAGTTGTGCGCCGCTTATGTTCAGATTGCTTCGCGCGTTCAAATCAATAAAGTCGAGATAGCCTTTGGCGCCCGTATGTCCATACTTTATATCCAGCGCTACATTTTGCGATGTACTCGAAAACGAGACAGCCCTGCTGCCCAGCTGCGCATAATTATTACTGTTTCCCACAACCTTTATCGTAGCAATATTTTTACCTTCGTGAGCGTATTGAAACGTTCCATCCACACTTCCCGACGTAGCCACTTGCGTAAACATACTGACCGGCTCGGCAACATTACGCGCAGGAAACGAAAAACTGAACTTTTGTGTTGAATTTGAAAACCACTCTTTACTTACCCACAGTTTGCCTGTCGAATGAAAATTGGTAAACTCCTCCTCGTAACACTGCCTGTCATCGAACTGAGTTACCGTTGTATTAATGGCTGCTGTTTCGGCAGGTAGCTCCGCAACAGGCTTTGCAGTACCATTCTTATCAGTTAAAAAATAAACGGCATGGTTTACATAATTGTGCAATATGTGCAGAAACATATTTCGCTCGCTGTTCCACTTCCACACCACATTGTTTTGCGCGTAGAAATAGATGGCGCTGTTGTAATGCCAAGCGGGCGTTTCGGGCAAGTCGTCGGGGCGATAGTCATTGTTTGCTTCGGGCAGCATTTCGCCGCCGTAGCCAAACACCCGCACTTTGTTGGGTGACGAAAAGCCCCACTCCAAAAGTTGTGCGTAGGTTATTTTATGAATACCTGTTTCGGCAACAGACACCTTCATCCATTTACCCGACGCAAGTACCGACTGACAGGCGTACCGGTCCTGCACCTGCGCATTTTTCAATATCATGTCCCCTTTTGTATATTCTACAGCGCACGAAAAACTTTCGAGGCGGTGCGCCGTACCCTCTATTATTTTAACCGGCACAACCTCTACATCCACAAAAGCCTCTTTATTGATAAATACCACATCGTATTTGGGTGCATCCGTATTTTTATAGATGCTTGCCAGCGAATCGGCGTCGGGCGTCCACCTTTCGTTGTCGAACTTCACAACCAACGACGACGGCTCAATTGCCTCCGAAACCGGAAACCTATACCGATACACAAGCGTTGTATCCGAAACTTCACCCTCGCCCTTAAATGGCAGTGCAGACAGGTATTCCGACTCGTTCCACACAACAGTTTGTTCCAAAACAGCAGTAACCTGCGATTGTCCCAACAAGCCGGTACAAAGGAATAATAAAGAAAAAAATAGTGATAACCGATACATAGCAATACCTCCTGATAAATGATTAACAGCACAATCCATTAACGCTGTTTTACTCCAAAAATTGCCATAAAAATACAAATAATTTTGATAGGGCTGCTGTAAGTACATGACAAAAACTGAAATATATCAAATTTAGCTTTGAGGCAGCGATTTAGCAAGCACGTTGCTATTTCCTCCAGCCCATACTTGAATATTCTTTTGGCTTTTCTTCCATGCTTGAGTATGCGTATTGGTTTTATGTTGATGTGTTTGTGTATTCCTGCCAAGTACG
>JAITVO010000263.1 GCA_031285765.1 Cytophagaceae bacterium
GACATTGGGGCATCGAAAATCAATTGCATTGGCATGTTACTTTCAAAGAAGACGATTGCAGAGCAAGAACTGGCAATGCGCCGGAAAATCTGGCAACTCTCAGAAAGTTCGTTTTGCAGATTATTTTAAAGGCAGACGACAAACTATCCCTAAAAAAAGACAATACAAAACGGCTTTAGATTTCTCATATATGCGGAAAATACTGAAAATTTGATGCGGTTGCCCTAAATAATTTTTATAGCAATTACGACAGGATCAATTACGAAAAATTAAGTAATATATACACGGTTTGTTTTTTGGATAAAAAACAAGGTACGAACAGATAGTTACAAATAAAAAATTACGAATTACGATATAGAAAACCGTAATCCGTAATTTTGAATCCGTATTTAAAAAAGTTATCCCCGAACAAAGATAGCTTTCATTATTTGCCCCGCCATTTTGGGATTTTCTTTCAGGCGGCGTGTGCAGTAGCCAAACCAGTCGGTGCCATAAGGAACGTAAACGCGCATCCGATGCCCGTTGTCTATGATACTTGTTCGCAATTCGGGCGTTACTCCAAAAAGCATCTGAAACTCATACTGACTTGGAGTAAGATTGTACTTTTTGATTAACTCGTAGGCGCCATTCACCAAAGCCTTGTCGTGCGTGGCAATGCCAACGTAAACCCCGCTCTGGAAAAACATTTCCAAATCTTCGAGATACTTTTTGTTAATCAAGTCGTGCCCCTTAAATGCAATGCTCTCATGCTCCTGATAAATACCCTTGCACAGGCGAATATTTACAGGCGTTTCGGGCGACTGCATCTGCACAAGCATTTTAACATCGTCCGCCGTCCGTTTCAAATAAGCCTGAATTACCAGTCCTACATTTTTTGGAAACTCGGCATGAAGCCTTTTGTACAGTTTCAGTTCCTTGTCCACACAAGGCGAATCTTCCATATCAATTCGTACAAGTTTCCCGGATTCTTGCGCACGAACAACTACTTCGCGGATGTTTTTGTAGCAAACATCTTCGTCGAGCAACAAACCGAAACTGGTAGGTTTAACCGAAAAGGTTACATTTAGTTCTTTTTCTTTGCAAAACCGGTTAACAATACTAAGATAAGTGTTTTTGTTGCTGTCAGCTTTTGCCAAATCGGTAATAAACTCGCCCAAAAGATCGATGGTAGCGCCCGACCCTTTTGCGTGAAGCTCTTTTGACGATTTTACGGCATCTTCGAGCGTTTCGCCCGACACATAACGTTTCGAAAACATCCACACAAACTTCTTTGGAAAGTATGGCAATATGGACGCAATAAATTTATTGAACATCGTAGTTTTAATTTAATGATGATACACTGATATTATTTTAACACACTGCCAACATCATTTATGGATGATGAGGTACTAAAAAACATGCAAATATTGCACTGAATTGCAGTGTTAGAAATGACTAACCTCACGAATTTAATTATTGTGATAAAAATCATAAATACAAGGAGGCGAAATTATTCTGTTAATCGCTAAATTTTGGCTAATATTGCCGAATAATTTTTATTGAAAAAAAACACAGTTAAATAGAATAACATGTTTTCAGGTATTGTTGAAGAAGCTGCAACTGTAGTTGCACTCGAAAAAGATAAAGGAAATCTGCATCTTACATTAAAATGTTCGTTTGCCGACGAATTAAAAATCGACCAAAGTGTTTCGCACAACGGAGTTTGTCTTACAGTTGTAAAAAAGGATGGCGAAACCTACACTGTAACCGCCATTACCGAAACTTTGGAAAAATCGAACCTCGGAGTTTTAAAAATTGGCGACAAAGTTAATCTCGAGCGAAGTATGCCTATGAACGGTCGCCTCGACGGACACATTGTGCAGGGGCACGTTGACCAAACTGCTGAATGTATTGAAGTGAAAGAGGCTGACGGAAGCTGGTATTTTACGTTTCGGTACAGTGTTGACAGGGAAAAGGCGTCGCAGGGTTATATGACTGTCGAAAAAGGCTCGGTTTGTGTAAACGGAGTAAGTTTAACCGTAGTCAACAGCCGCAACGATCGCTTTTCTGTTGCCATCATTCCTTATACTTATCAGTTTACCAATTTTCACCAGATCAAACCCGGCACAAGCGTTAATTTGGAGTTTGATATTCTTGGAAAATACATCAGCCGACTGTTGGAATTTAAAGTGTAGGTGATTTATGATATACAATTGTTAGGTAATTCAAACCTCCCGTCAGCATTAAGCACGGATAACACATTTTTTCGCTGATTATTAAATGAACGAAGAGACTGTTCAAAAAAGAACACGGATGAAACAGATAACGCAATTTTTGTCGATAACATAAAGATGTGATATATTATAGCATTTTCATTCATATAACAATCCGCAAAAATTGGTGTTATCCGTGTTCAAAAATACTTTCTGCACACCTCTTCGTTCTATCATCGAAAATTTGTGTTATGCAATTTGTTTTCGACAACAGTTACAATAATCATAGAATGCAGTATTATGTAATATAAATAAAATAATCCGAATAAACACAAATAAAACGCCATTTTTTTGTATAGCTGACAAAACTCATTCTATACAGTTATTAATTCAGTAGCTTTGTCGCGTGAAATTTAATAACTATTTATTGATATTAATATGATGCAAACAATGAAATCGCACGATTACATCGAAAGAGAAGAAAAGTACGGAGCGCATAATTATCATCCGCTACCCGTTGTTTTAGAGAAAGGTGAAGGCATTTACATGTGGGATGTTGAAGGACGGAAATATTTTGACTTTCTGTCGTCTTACTCGGCAGTTAATCAGGGACACTGCCATCCAAGGCTTGTAAAAGCGCTTACCGAGCAGGCGTCGAAGTTGGCGCTTACATCCCGCGCATTTTATAACGATAAGCTGGGAGGCTGGGAAGAGTTCATCACCTGCTTTTTTGGCTACGACAGAATGCTTCCCATGAACTCCGGCGCCGAAGGTGTTGAAACCGCGCTGAAACTTGCACGGAAATGGGCATACAAAGTAAAAGGCATTGCCCGCGAAAGAGCTAAAATAATTGTATGCAATGGTAACTTTCATGGACGGACAATTTCGATTATCTCCATGTCGTCCGACCCCGATGCTTACAACGATTACGGACCTTACACCGAAGGCTTTGTAAATATTCCCTATAATGACGTTGTTGCGCTCGAAGAAGCTATTGCCGGTAACGACATTGCGGCTTTCCTTGCCGAGCCCATTCAGGCTGAAGCCGGCGTATTTGTTCCCGACGACGGCTATCTGAAATCGGTACGCGAACTTTGCACACAGTACAACGTTCTTTTTATTGCCGATGAAATTCAGACCGGTATTGCCCGTTCGGGAAAAATGCTGGCGGTTGATTACGATGAAGTGCGTCCCGACATTCTTGTTCTTGGAAAAGCGCTTTCGGGCGGAATGTACCCAATATCGTGCGTGCTGGCTGACGACGAAATTATGCTCACCGTGAAACCGGGCGAACACGGCTCTACCTTTGGCGGTAATCCTATTGCAGCGGCAGTTGCAGTAGAAGCCTTGAAAATTATTGGCGACGAAAAACTGGCTGAAAATTCGTATGCGATGGGTAAAATTTTCAGAGACGAAATGCAGGCAGTTCATTCGCCCATGATTGAAGAGGTTCGCGGAAAAGGGCTACTCAATGCCATTACAGTTCGTCCCAAAGACGGCAAAACGGCTTGGGATGTGTGCCTTACCATGAAAGAGCTGGGATTGCTGGCAAAACCAACGCATGGACATATCATCCGCTTTACGCCTCCGCTCATTATCAACGAAGCACAAATACGTGAAGCTATTGATATTATCAAAAAGGCTTTTAAAACATTTGAATAATGGAATTGCTTCATTCAGGGAAACAATCATCTGAATATTAAATTCGCCCCCAGTGCAGCAGTTTTGCATTGGGGGCGATTAATTAACAACCGAAAATGGTTTACGAAAATATTTGTTGACAACATTTCCTTATCGCCTTTTCAATGTTTGCAGCCCTTTTTCGTCCATTTCGGCAGCAAAGGCTTCGTGTCCGATTTCGCGGATGCGGTAGATGCACGCAAAGCGATTGGAGTTCAGCAGTACGCCCATAACTTTGCCCATAAAATTGTTGAATTTTCGACATGCTTTCAGGTCGGAAAAATCGGTACAGTCGGCGCACGATGTAATGTTTCGCTCTATGCAGCATTTACGGATATCGCACCATGACACATTTTCATTGTCGTGGCATCCGGGACATTTTCCGGATTGGTATTTTCGGCAAGCACCGCAATACAAGCCACAAGCGCCTATCGTTTTCAATTTTTTATTTTCCATTGTTCTATTATTATGCGTTTTATTTTAGCATACATATAATACTGATGCAACATACTATCTACAGATAAAAAAAATCTGTGTCCATCCGCCCAATCCGCGTCATTCTGTGTGCCAAAAAGCGCCTATTCATCCACTCGCACCACCATCTGGTCGAGCAGGCGCGACTGCCCGGCTATTACCACCTGTGCGCCTGCCGCAATGCCCGACAGCACCTCGTAGCGGTTGCCGATAAGACGCCCCAATTGCAGTTCGTGGCGGCGGGCAAGTCCGTTCTCAACCGTGAAAACGTAGCGGGCGTTGGTGCCGGGTTGCTTGATGACCGCTAAATCAGGCACTACAACGCGTTTCTCGGTGCCGAAATTGAGTTCCACGCGGGCAAACATTCCGGGGCGGACAGTCATGTCGGCAT
Organism: Cytophagaceae bacterium; assembly: GCA_031285765.1. Lineage (GTDB taxonomy): Bacteria > Bacteroidota > Bacteroidia > Bacteroidales > Marinilabiliaceae > WRMI01. Next base: position 4,738 of record JAITVO010000263.1, read on the forward strand.
TGTCAATCACCACTTCAGCATTGAAAGTGCGTGTCAGCTGGTCGATGGTAGGGTAGATGATGCGTATTCTGCCCGTAAATGTGCGGTCGGGGTACACGTCGAGCCGCACGCGCACGTCCATGCCCGTTTTCACCTGTGGAAAATATATTTCGGAAATGTTTACCAGCACCTTTACGGGTATCATCTGCATCACTGTGAGGATGGGCTGTGCGCCGCCGTAGATGTTGCCTGCGTCGAAGGTGCGGGCGGTAACCACGCCGTCGATGGGCGAAAGGAGTTCGGTGTTTTCGGCAAGGTTACGCACCTGTTCGCGGGCAACGTCCACCTGCGCCGTGAGCTGGTCGAGCTGTTGTTGCGTTGCGCTGCCGCTTTTGTGAAGTTCAGCCACACGGCTGAGTTCCTTTTCGGCGTTGGCAAGCTGTACCTGCGCCTGCACGAGGCTTGTGTTGTCCATCTGCACCAGCAGCTGCCCTTTGCGCACGCGGTCGCCCGCCTCGACTGCGATGTTCGTAACCCGTCCAGGAATGGTGGGTGCGATGTAATTTACGCGGTTTGCCTCAATGTTGCCCGTCAGTTCGGTGGTTTGTTCCACAGACTGCTCGCTCACGGTTTGCACTTTTACCAGTGCGGTTGAATCGTCTGCTGCGGCGCCCGCTCCTGTGCTGCCCGCTCCGCTTCCTCCGCATCCGCACAACGCCAGCGCAAAGGCCGACGCTACGGCAATTGTTTGAATCGCTTTCATTATTCTTCTGTTTTGACTGTTTTGATTTTCTACTTTTACTTTACTTGGTACCATTGTTATTTGAATTTATTTGTTACTCTTTTTTTTAGATGATTGAATTAGCACACTGCAAATATGTATTTTTCAATATTCCAGATGGATTTGATGATAATCTTTATAGTCTGAAGCATGATTTTGATAATACCTTTGTGCGATTTGCAGAAGTGCGATTAATCGCACCCCTGCGGTGAGCCATTTTTTGCCATTTCCACCAGTTTTTTAACCGCTACAGGCAATCCTTTTGCCATATTTTTCCCGACAATATTTTTAAAATAAACGTTAATGCTCGTATATTTTGATGCGGTGCTTTATTTTCAACCCGCCGTTTTCGGTTACAAATTCATTTGTCTTTTAATTCATACCCTTGCGGGGATGGTTACCGTTGCCTTGAACCGAGATATTTTAAGATTTACAAGATGAACAATATTTTTAAATCTTAGCAATCCTGTTAATCTTGCAAAAATATTGGTTCGGAACAAAATTAAATTATCGTTATCTCAAGCATGGTTCAGACAAATTCGCGGCAAAGATATTCAAAAACTTTTAGAACAAAAAAAGTTTTCAAGATTCATTACAGAATACTTTTTGCCGACATTTGCGAAAGTGCAAATATGCTGCTACGATTTCGTATGCTCAACAGTAAACCTACCAAGCTGCACCGTTTCCCGATGAATAAATAATGTTGCACGACGAACGTGCTGACGTTTGAACTGTGATTTGTTTGCTTATTATTTTTAGCCCTTCCTTAAGTTTTACCACGGAAAATTGGTTCACAGTTTTTAAGGTTGATATCTTACTTTTGTTGTATGAAAGAAGGAATTAACCGATACTTTAAATTAAACTATCAAGCCCTGCAAGAGTAATGACTTTACAGCCACGAATTATACTTTTAAGTATCAAAACTGCAATACGAGCTTCAAAGCCTTGTAAAGGTGTTAGTTTAAAGCAGTTTCTTTGGTTAATTCCAACTAATTACTTAAAACACAAAAGCGTGAAAAGTTTTTTATTTATCGGGATTGACTTCTCAAAAAGCAAATTTGATGTGTTGGCAGCCGAACACATTGAAGAGAAAAAAGTGGCACAGGCGACCTTTGAAAACAGCGAAACAGGTTACAAAGAGTTCCTGAAATGGACGGCAAAACAGTCTAAAGCCAAGCGTGATGACTGGCTGTTCTGCGGTGAACATACTGGAGTTTATTCGCGCGGAGTGTCTGATTTTCTTGCAAAAAAAAGAACTTGTTTATCTGGCTTGAAAATCCGCTGCAAATCAGGCAAAGTTAAGGCATTAAGCGAACTAAAACCGGCCGTTTCGATTCGCTTGTCATTGCAATGTATGCCTGCCGGTTTATCGACAGGGTTGTGGCTTACAGACCTGCAGAAAAGGGGATTGACGCTTTGAAGCTGCTTGTTTCGTACCGCAACCGACTGGTTAAAAACAAAGTTTCTCTCGAAGTCGCGGCAACCGAAATGCGCCGTGTAATAAAGCGCGACCCGACGGCAAGATTTATGTACATTTATGCGTTTTATTGCATTTATTCACAAATAGCTTTGATATTTATTCTGTTTTATGGAGTGGGTAGCTCCGTTGTTTCTTCGATGTCGCTCCGTTGTTTTTTCGATGTGTGTTGCATCAAGTATTTGTTAAGCATGGTTATTTAAAAATAAAAAATACACAAAACAAAGGGGGGGGTATTGCAATGCGTTTCGACTGTGCATTAAGAGAATAAAAAAGAGGCTGTCCCAAAAGTCTTTTTGAACGCAAATGACACAAATATCACAAATGAACACATTAAAAGCAAATGCTTATTGTTGTTTTTGCGGAAATTTGCGTTTTTGTGTCATTTGCGTTCTTTTTGGACAGCCTCTTTTAACAGGGAGGCATGTTACCTGTTTTAACAGCACGGGTTATGGCGCCATACAGGAATGGCGAAAGATTTTTTGCCTCCCTCTACATTGTTTGTTCGCTGTGGGCGATGTTACCCGGTGTGTCCGATGCAAATATTTCTATTTTGTCGCCATCAAGGTTGCTGTTGGCTGCGGTGGCGGTGTAGAGCCATTCGTAACTGAGGCTGGAGGGCTGTGCTGCGCCTTCTTCGACCAGTGTGCCGTCGGCATTGGTGATGCGGACGCTGACCGATTTTATGCTGAAATCGTCGGTTGCGTGGATGCGGATAATGTTTCCTGCAACGCCTGTGTAGCCCGAAAGGTCGATACTTTCGATACTGGGTGCGTTGAGGAAATCGGCAATGGCTACATTATAGGCTGTTTTACCATGCTGTTCAGCTGTTTCAATATATTCGGGCTGTTGCCGTGCCGCTTTTGCATACAGCACTGCTTTTTGAAACTTGCGGCGCTGTTCTTTCTGATTTTCGGATTCTTTGGCGGGCTTGCGCGGGGCAGCGGATACTACCGTTTTGCCGTTACGCTGGCTGAATACCAGCAGGTTGCCTATTTTACCGCTTAACCCGTGCGTAATGATGTTGTTTTGTGACTTTGCCATTGTGTTTTTAATTTTTAAGGTGCCGAAATGGATGATTTTTCCGTTTTGGCGGGTTGTTAATTTATTTGACTGTCAGGGCTGAACCATGATTTTTCAAGATTATCAAGATGCTCAGGGTTTAATCCTGTAAAATCCTGAAAAAATTGCGGTACTGACCGGTTTATTTTACAATTACCTTTTGTACACTGTTGCCTGCCTTTACAAAATGGTACGCTGTAGCTCGCTGAATATATATGTACATATTCAACGAATTACAACTGTTTTTACGTGTAGGGAACCTCTAAAAAACTCCAATTTCTTGTTATGCTTCGGGACGATAAAATGCTCATTTACGTTCATGTAAACTGCGCTTTTATCGCCTCGCAAGCCTTGAACTTTGAGTTTTTAGAGGTTTCCTGCAGTAAAAACGGGCGTTGGAGAGTGGCTTATGAAAATACTGCAGACATATTTTTGGGATTTATAACTTGTGGGGATTTATCACTTTTAATCCGTCAATGTTTTTAAAATCCTTTTCGTTATTGGTTACCAATGTTAAATTGTTTGTCAGCGCTGTGGCTGCAATAATTGCATCTGGCAGTTTAATAGCCGCATTTTTACGTAACCCAATACAATGCTGAATAATTGTTTGATTGATTTCAATCACTTCTGCAAACGAAATAAATTCTTCGGACTGTTGTGTTACGTATTTATAGCCAAGAAACTCTATTTGTGTAATAAACGATACAATAAAATGTGCGTTGACTGTCTGTACAACAAACGTTAAGCCGTTACCCTGCAAACGTCCCATTTGCATGTCAATTAAAACATTGGTATCCATTAAACAGTTCGTTCCCATTCCAAACGTGAATTATTGACATGCTGATGAAATTTTTCGCCATCTTCTGCGCTTAAAGTGCCGATAAAATCGGAAGGGCGTTTGCCCAACAATGCGGAAGATTTTACGCTTCCTGTTTCAACCGTTTTATCTTCATCAATTTTGGGGATAACAATTACTTCCACTTCTTTAGTAGAAAATTCGGTATGGAACGGAAAAAATATCATTCCATTGTCTAAGATTGTGGCGTTGAATTTATATGCATTCATAAATTTTATTTTATACATTCATTATCACGTATATCAAACAAATCTGCATTGGGATGGGTATGTAAAAAATGGGATATATGCTTGTTGGCTTCAAAAAGCCGCTCAACTCTTCCCGCATTAATTACAACACACCGTAAACTCAAACAAAAATGGTTTGCAAATAACAGGGGATTCCAGTTTTAACTGTTCAGTTTTATTTATTGACAAGGGGATTAATCCCCTTGTTGCTTTTATTCGCAAATCAATTCTGTTTGAGTATAAACAACTTCTCTGTTTCCGAGCCGTTGAAAAAGTAATCTTGCTTCTTTTTCAAATTTGGTATCGAAAAAGCCGTCAACTATCGAAGTATCAATGTGTATGCGTATTATTTCATACTTTTGAACCTTTACACGGTTGCAAAGGTAATGTTTTTTTTGTACTGAACCATGATTTTTCAAGATTATCAGGATGCTCAGGGTTTAATCCTGAACATCCTGAAAAATCCTGAAAAAATTGCGGTACTGACCGGTTTATTTTACAATTACCTTTTGTACACTGTTGCCTGCCGTTACAAAATAGATGCCTGCGGGCAAATGCGAAATATCCAGCGAAACATTTGGCGTTGCAATATTATCCCACGTTTTTACCAAAACACCCGACATATCGTAAAGCGAGAGTGAAACAGTGCCTGTTCCACCACTGCCTGTAAATATAACATTAACCGTTGCATTGGCTGGGTTGGGCGATAGTGCAAAACCGAACTGCGCAGCAGAGAATTCTGTTTCCTCCACGCTCACTGTTATTTTCTCAAAGTTAGCCGTAAGTTCAATGTTGTCCTCCCCTACGGTGCAGGAGTAAACACTGTCGGTCGAAACCACCACTTCTGCCTTTGAGCCGCCGGCGGGGTAGGTTGTCCAGTTTACAAAACGGTAGCCTTCTTCGGGCTGCGCCTTAAAGGTTACCTCCTCGCCGGGCTGGTAAAAGCGCTGTTCGGGCTGAATAACATGCCCGCCCACCTTGTTATCATCGGTATCGGTGTGCGAAAATGCCACATAACCGCCGCCTATTATGATACACTTGCCGTAAGCGCCCCAATACACATTTTCTTCGTATGCCTGTACCGAATTGTTTGGGACAATTGCATGTGGAGTTTTAAATAAACCGCCAAACGCAAATTCAGAAAGTGGTGGCGTAGGATTCAAAACAAAAATACTGTCTAATACAACAGAATACAGAAAAGCACCCTCTTCAAGAATGGTTAAAGAAGTAGGTAATTTGACACTCCTTAAAAATCCCGAATAAATAAATGCGTCTACGTCAATTGTAGTAATTTGATCGGGTATGTCAAGATGTGTTATATGATTATTATAAAAGCAGGCTTCGCTTATTTCTGTCATTGAATTAGAAAGTCGGAGCGTTTCTAATGCAGTACACGAATGAAAAGCGGCTTCTTCTATTTCTATAACAGAATCTGGTACCCATAATGAACTTAATTTGGAACAACCCTTAAAAGCACTTCTTTCTATTGTAATAACCGAATTTGGGATTGTAACTTCTTTCAAACTGGAACAGTTTTCAAAAGCATAACGTCCTATATTAGTTACTGAATTAGAAATACTGACAGTTTTTATATTTACCAAATCCTTGAAATAATACCTGCCTATAGTCGTTGGCCCATTTTCAATGACAACATGCTTAATGCTATCGACTTGAAGACTCCACGGTGAAAACATCCATGCATTAGGCATTGCTCCCTGTCCACTAAGAACCAGAACAGTATCATTCAGTATTTCATAATAAATATCAGAGCCTTCAAAATGCACTTTTTCAGCAAAACAAATTTCTGTTACTAAACAAGTAACAGCTATTATAATAATATTCTTCATATTCTTCATATTTTAAAAAATAAAGTGGAAAAGACGGAACATACCTGTCCTTTCCACGTTCAAATTTATTGAATAACCAACTGTTTGTAGGCGTAACTGTTATTTTGAGTTGCTACCAAAATATAGTTACCTGCATTTATACCAGAAATATCCAGCGAGGCGTTTGGTGTTGCTACATTGTTCCAACTGTTTACCAAAGTACCAGATATACTGTACAGCGATAGTGACATATTACCCATTAAGTTGCCGGTAAAGTTAACATTAACCGTTGACTTGGCTGGATTGGGCGACATTGTAAAATCGAATTGAACAGGAACAACCGGTAAAGTATGATTTACCGATACTGAATTTTTCGCTGCTTTACTCCTTGCAGGCGCAGAAGATGGGGATGATTCCAATCTTTTTCTTGTAACGCAGCCTGTAAGTATATTTGTTACCGTAACAGAAAAATCGGGCGAATAAAATACGTCTGGCGAAGTTTGGAGAGCAGTTATATAAGGAAGAGCGCCTGCAATATTTTGTGAGCCATTTAACCATAAAATGGAATGTTCACTAAGCCAAGCAGAATTAAGTCCCTCTGGAATATAGCAAGCATAACTGGATGGAAAACCCGGTAGTGGTACGGAATAAGTTGCTATCAATAACTCAAATTCTTCCCCATCTATTGTTACCGTATCAGTTACAGCGCTACTGTTTCCGCAACTGCTGCCACTGCCAAGCGCTCTGACACTAACAGGGTACGAGCCGTCGATTCCCGATGTTTCTACTTGTATGGTTGCGCCGGTTGCATCGCCTATTATTGTTCCAAGTTCTCCAATATTCCATGCATAAAGCTGGTTGGTTAAACCGTCAACCGAAAATACAACGGTGTCGGGCATGCCTGCATTAATACAGTTGCCGGGCATAATAATGCCGTTTGGCTTGGTTGGTCGGAACTGTGTGGCAAGTTCAACTGTTTCGCCATTGCAGCCGCCAATACCTTGAGGAGTAACCTTAACAGCACCTGCATAATTTTTCGACACAATAACATTAACTTCACCGGTGCCCTGTCCGCTCAATATGCTCCAGCCTAAGTTTGTCGGCACTTCCCATACATAATTTTGGGTAGCCGGAGCGCCTGCTACAGCGCTAAAAGTAACCGTGTCGCCACGCTCCACACAGGGGTCGCCGTTAATGGCAACTCTGCCGGGTTTTACCCTTACCACATACTTTAAAGTTTTGTCGCCACAGGGATTAAGTGTTACTTTGAGCGTATCAACCAGTTTGGCGTTTGACAAAGGGCGTATGGCAATCTTCCGTCCATGCTGGTCTGTATTCGGTTTCCATTCCCAATTTTGAGGTAAATTCCAGTTAAAATGCGAATTGCTGGGCGCTTCCGATACTGTATAGGTATAATAATTATCACCGTAAACAACAGCCACACAGCTTCCTGTGTTTTCGTCAGCCGGTTCAATTTCAGCATTTTCGCCAAAACTTCGCTTTATGTCAATCATGGCGGAGCTAACAGAGCAGTCGTTGGTGGCGTCGGTGTCGGCGCTTATTTCGCCGTACGATGCCATAACTGTTACAGTTCCGGAAGAAACTTCGTCAAGTGTCAGCTGTACCGTAGGTCCCGTATTGGTAGTCAGCGTATAATCCGAAGGCACAAACCACCGGTAATTTACGCCTTCCACCGAATTTAAAACACTTAATGTAATAGTAGTGTCTTTACCAGAAGGTACACACAGCATTTCGCTGCCTAAATCAGGTGCAGGCGCCTTGCGGCTAAAATTGAGCGTTACACGTTTGGCGGGGTCGTCAAAATTGGCACGCCCTATATGTATGCCAATGTTGTCGCTGTCCGACACGCTGTTTACCCGCAGCGTAACAGCGCTGCTGTCGCCCGAAAAGTAAAGGATGGAATCGATATCCATGTTGCCAAAATCCCATTTGTAGCCATCGGTACCGATGTAGGCATTGGGATTTACCGTTACTACAGGCTCGTAGGAAAACACAACCTCTTCGCCAACAAGCAAACACTCGGGACCAACAATGCCATACTTGGCAGGCGGAGTAAAGATTTTGTAGAGGTCGTAACTCACGCTTTGCCATCCGCAATCGCCTCTGCCGTAATGCAGATAGAGTCGCCCTTTCCCATAGCCATCTTTGTTGTAATTGATGTTTCGGCTAACCGACCGAATGGTTACTGTTGGGCTGTTCTGCCCGCTAACAATCTGCAAATCGCCCGCAACACTCCAATGGGCGCTGTCGGGGAACACGGGGCTTGGAAACAGCTGTTCCACATTGGAGGTGAAAGAATACTCCAAATTGCCAGAGGCGGGAATGTAATGTTCTACATCCGAAACCGGCGTAATAACCGGTCGTTGCGCTGTTGCAACAACCGCAAGCACTGTTACAAACAGTGCTGCTACCATGCATCTTCTAAAATAACTCATAAAAAACATTTTTAACGATAAACTAATATGAAACTTATTTGTGCTTAGCTATTTTACATAGCTAAGCATTTTATTATGATACTTAAAACTTTTGGTAAACTCCAGAGTGAGCAGGCTTGATAAACATCAGTGGCAGATTGCTGTGTATCGCCCGTTTGTAAATGCCAGTGCCCCCTTTTACCAAAACTTGATATGCAAAGTTTCGTAAATTAACATCGTTTAGTGTTTATTGGAATATTGCAACAAGCAGGGTGTTACACTAAAGTGAATGTGGTTTTCGGATATTCCCGTCCCGTCAGGGACGGGATACGCAGAAATTTTTCTCACCCCACAGAGGATATCCGAAAACCACTTTCATTTTAGTATAAACAAATTGTTGCTGTGCAGTATTCGGGTTTATTTACATCGTATTAAGTAGCTCAACAGAATTAATTTAAATGATGTTTTTCCGGTTTCATATACGTTATACCAATGCTAACGGCAACTTTAGAATGGATGCGCGTCTTGTGAACTTTAAATATCATGCAG